>JAUNRO010000143.1 GCA_030544185.1 Propionibacteriaceae bacterium
CCACCGTTCTCGTCATAGGTGGTCACCACCTGGGGGCGGAACTCGCGGATGACCCGGACGAGGGGGCCGGCGGCGACCGCCGGATCCTGCAGCGCGAAGCACCCCTCGGGCAGCGGCGGCAGCGGGTCACCCTCGGGCAGGCCTGAGTCCATGAACCCGAGCCAGGTCTGCTCGACACCGAGGATCTCCCGGGCCCGGTCCATCTCCCGCGCCCGCACCTCGGCGAGGTTCGCCGCGATATCGGGCCGGTCCATCGCCGGGTTGAGGATCGAGCCGCGCTCACCGCCGGTGCAGGTGGCCACCATCACCCGGACCCCCTCGGCGACATAGCGCGCGGTCGTCGCCGCACCCTTGCTGGACTCGTCGTCGGGATGGGCGTGCACGTGCAACAGCCGCAGGTCGGCGGCGTCGGTGCGATGCGGTGGGTGGTTCATCACATCTCCACTGATAGTGGTCGGGCGATCGGGCTGGTCGCCGGTTCAGCATAGGCTGGCCGGGTGAGCCTCACCGAGTCCGACCGCCAACGCATCGCCGAGCGCTATCCAGTGCGCCGACGCCCCTGGCTGGTGCCGGTGATCGCCGCTCCCCTGCTGGCGCTGCTGGTCCTGTGGCTCTGGATCTCCGCCTTTCACAGCAACCCGCCGCTGGCGGCCGACGTCGCCGGCTTCGAGGTCGTCTCCGATTCCGAGATCAAGGTCACGGTGACCATCGACCGGGCCCGTCCGGAGGTCACAGGGCACTGCCTGGTCTATGTGCAGGCGCCGAATTATGAGCGCGTGGGTGAGCTGATGGTCCCCGTCGCCGCCTCCGCCCACAAGCTCGAAACCGTGGAGGTCACGGTGCGCACGTTCCGCCGCGCCACCGCCGCAGCTGTCGACAAGTGCACAGCCGACTGAACCTGAGCAATCCTCCGGAAATTTCCCGGCCGATGCCGGGATTGGTAAGCTCCTGCGATGGCAGAAACCGATTCGAACACCATCTGGCTGACCCAAGAGGCCTTCGACAAGCTGAACGAGGAGCTTGAATTCCTCACCGGCGAGGGCCGGGCGGAGATCTCGGCCCGCATCGCCGCGGCTCGCGAAGAGGGCGACCTCCGCGAGAACGGCGGCTATCACGCGGCCCGCGAGGAGCAGGGCAAGCAGGAGGCACGCATTGTGCAGCTGCAGGACATGCTCCGCCGCGCCGAGGTCGGCGAAGCGCCGGCGGCGACCGATACCGCCCAGCCGGGCACCATGATCACGATCGCCTTCTTCGGCGACACCGACGACACCGACACGTTCCTGCTCGGCTCCCGCGAGGTCATGGGTCTCGACGAGGCCGCCGATGATGTCAACGTCTATTCACCGCAGTCCCCCCTGGGCGCCGCGATCCTCAACCGCAAGGTCGGGGACACCGTCAGCTATGAGACGCCCAACGGCAAGACCGTCTCCGTCGACATCGTCAAGATCGAAGCCTTCGAGGGCTGATCACCGGGTTTCCGCCATATGCGAACCGCCCCGGGAGACCGGGGCGGTTCGCATTTGTGTGGGCCCGACAGACCCGGACGGTCCGCTCAGTCCTCGGCCAGCAACTTCTGGGCCTCGACGGGCGACAGCGTCCCGGCGGCGACCTGGGCGAGCACCTCGTCGCGGGTGGGCTTCGGTGCCGGCCCACCGCCGTTGTCCGCCTCGCCCGACAGCCCGAGCCGCATCAGCAGCTGGGTGAGGCGCAGCCGCGCCGTGGGATAGGACACCCCGAGATGCTTCTCGACCTCCCGCAGATTGCCGCGGGAGGCGAGGAAGACCCGCAGGGTCTCGATCTCGGCCGGGCTGAGGGCACAAAACTCGCAGGTGCTGAAGACCCCGGCGAGCTCGGTGCCGCACGAGGTGCACCCGAGCCGCGTGACGTGGAGCTGATCCCCACAGACCGGGCAATCGCTCGGCGCCCGGTGGGTCTCATCATGGTGATGGGTGGCGGTCATCAGGCCTCCTGACGTGGTTCGGCACCGACACGGACCGTGGCGTGGCCCATGACCACACCGACATCGAGACGAGCCGCCCCATTGCCCATGACGACCTCGTCGCCGGCGCCACTGTGACCACCGGCCCACGCCACCTTGCCGAGCTGCGACTCGGCGCGGACGGTGACGTTGGACTCGTCGTCGAGCTGCACCACGAGCGACCCTGACTCACAACGCAACCGCGAGCGGCCCGTGGCGATCCGGCCCTTGACCGTCGCCTGGCCGGCCTGCACCAAGACGTCGTGGGCCTCCTCGATGCCGGTCAGCTTGGCCCCACCCGCTGTGACCCGGACCTTGCCGAGGAACCGGACGTTCTCGGTCGTGAGCGAACCCGCGGTGAGCTCGACGTCCACGATCAGGTTCGGGTTGACCCGAATGAACAGCTCCTTGCCGAGCCCGAGATTGCGCACATCCTCGAGGCTGCGCGGTGGCCGCAACAAGGTGAACCCATCGATCGACGCCCCCAGCTCGCCATCGCTGGAGATCTCCAGCACCGACCCAGTGCGCCGCAGCACATGCGCCCCGTCGACCGAGGCGGTCGCCACCCGGGGCTCGCTGGCGATGCGCACGCGCCGCCCCACGGCGCGGACCGACACCCGATCGACCCCCTTGGTGTTGGTGGTGCGCCGGTCGGCCGGCGGCACCCCGTCATCGGCGAACCCATCCGTCCCGGGCGGCCCCGTCGGCGGCTTGGGCCCATTCGGCGCGGGATCCTCCGCCTTGGGCGGCTGGTCACCCGTCACATAACTCGCGGCACGATTGAAGGTCTCCCGGGCGTAGGTCTGCCAGCGCGGCTCCGCCTTCGCCTCATCGGTCGGCTCGGAGCCGAAGTCGGGCGGCGAAGCGGAGTCGGACGAGGGGTCGGACTCGGTCGCCGACGTGGGCTCAGCGTCCACGTCCGGGGTCGCGGCCCCGCGCTCGTGGGCCGCCTTCAGGGCATCGATGCGTCGGTTCGCCTCGGCCGCGTCAATGCGACCAGCGGCAAGCTCCTCGAGAATCGGGGTCAGGTCAGGACTGCTCATGCATCAAATCTAAAGTCGACCTACGCCATTTGAAACCGCGATTTTCCACTCTCCAACCCTGACCTGCCCCGGACCCGCCACGAACCACCCCGCGGAACAGATAGTTGCATGACGCATGCATCGATCAATACTCTTGCATGGTGCAACCAAATGATTCCCCGCCGACGGCGACGGCCGTGCAGATCCTCGACTCGCTCATGGCCATCGCCCGGGCGTCCCGGAAGCGCTTCGACGGCGGCACCGACCAGGTCGGCTATTGGGTCGTGCACATGCTGGCCCAGCAGGGCCCCATCCGAAACAGCGAACTCGCCACCGTCTGCGGCCTCGACGCCTCCACCGTCTCCCGCCAGGTGCGCCACCTGGAGGAGGCCGGCGTGGTCCAGCGCTGCCCTGACCCCGCAGACGGCCGGGCACAGCTGCTCTCCCTCTCCCCCGCCGGTGAACAGCGGGTGGCCGCGGCGAAGGCGCGCCGCCTCGCCATCGTGACCGAGCGCCTGACCGACTGGTCGGCCGAGGATGTCACCACGCTCGCCACACTGCTCACCCGCCTCGCCCGCGAGATCACCGAGACCTCCCCCGAGCGTGACGCGGCGTACTCCTCTTCGACCTCCGACCGACAGGACTGACCCGTGGCCAACCCCACCTCTGCGCAACCCGGCGAGGCGAAGCCGACGTTCCAGCTCGACCCGGCGGGACGCCGGGTCTTCATCGGCCTCATGCTGGGCATGCTGGTCGCCTCGATCAGCCAGACGATCGTCGGCCCCGCGATGCCGCGCATCGTGGCCGAGCTCGGCGGCATGGACCACTACTCCTGGCTCGCCACAGCCGCCATGCTCGTCTCCGCCATCACCGTGCCGATCGCGGGCAAGCTGTCCGACCTCTATGGCCGGCGCCCGTTCTATCTCGCGGGACTCGTGGTGTTCATGCTCGGCTCGGTGATCTCCGGCCTCGCCCCCAATTTCTGGACGCTGGTCGCCGGCCGCGCCGTCCAGGGCCTCGGGATGGGCACCCTCATGCCGCTGTCCCAGACGATCATCGGCGATATTGTGCCGGCGCGGTTCCGCGGGAAATACCAGGGCATCATGGGAGCCGTCTTCGGCGTCACCTCGATCGCCGGCCCGCTCGCCGGGGGCTTCATCACCGACACCTGGGGCTGGCGGTGGCTGTTCTTCGTGAGCCTGCCGGTGGGCATCGTGGCGCTGTTCGTGATCGTCCGCTTCCTCCACCTGCCGCACACGAAGCGTGAGGTTCGCATCGACTACCTCGGCATGGTCACGCTCACCGTGGCGCTGGTCTCGATCCTGCTCGCGACCTCCTTCGGCGGCACGACGTGGCCATGGGCCTCGCCGCAGATCATCGGCCTCTATGTCATCGGCACGATCTTCACGGTGGCCTTCATCATCGCCGAGACCCGCGCGGCCGAACCGGTCCTCCCGCTACGCCTGTTCCGCTCCTCGATCTTCACCCTGTCCAACATCGCGAGCTTCGGCGTGGCGATGCTGATGTTCGGCTCGATCATCTACATCCCCGTCTATGCCCAGGGCGTGATGGGCGTCAACGCCTCCCAGTCCGGCCTGATCCTCATGCCGCTGATGCTGGGCATGATCGTGATGGGCATGGTCGCGGGGTTCCTGGTGACCAAGACCGGGCGCTACAAGGAGATCATCCTCGCCGGGGCAGTGCTGATGATTGCCGGCTACGGACTGCTGCTGCGCCTCGGCCATGGCTCCCATCCGATGGAGCTCACCGCGGCCATGACGGTGTTCGGCATCGGCCTGGGCCTGGCCATGCAGCAATACACGCTGGTCGTCCAGAACAGCGCCCGTCGCCAGGATCTCGGCGTCGCGACATCGTCCATCCAGTTCTTCCGCAACGTTGGCTCGACCGTGGGCATCGCGATTTTCGGGACCGTGATGACGAGTACGCTGCCGGGCGCGATCGCGGGGCATCTGCCCCCGGGTGCGGCCGGGCAGGTGGGCGAGGTCGACGCGGGCTCCGTCCTCGATCCGTCGGTCCTGTCGACGCTGCCGGCACCGGTCGCCGAGGCGATTCGGATGGGCCTCGCCGAGGCGCTGCACACCACGTTCTGGATCGGGCTGCCCCTCGGCGTCCTCGTCCTCGCGACCTCCTTCTTCATCAAGGCGATCCCGCTGCGCGAGACCATCCAGTCGACCGAGGAGGCCGGCCGGGAGATGCTCGACGCGATGGCCCAGTCGAGCCACCATGCCCATGAGCTGGTGCCGCTGCTCAACGAGAACAGCCGCACCCGCGAGCGGATCACCGGCTTGCAGTTCAGCATTCTCGCCGAGCGCGCCCGCCAGGGGCACTATCCGCTGCTGATCCAGGCGGTCACCGATCTGGGCCAGGGCGACCTCGAGCGCGGCATCGCCCTGCTCGAGCGCACCGCGACCATGCTCTCGACCGAAGATGATCAGCAGCTGATCGAGTCCGAGGAGTACGCCGCAGAGGTCGCGTCGTTCGGCGCGAAGGAAGGCGGCGTGCTGAGCCCCGCGCTGCGCCAGCAGCTCGCTGTGCTGTCGGCGCAGCGGGATCGCGAGGCGGTGCTGCAGAAGACCGAGCTGCCGGTGAGCAAGCGCTATGAGGCGGTGAACGTGCGCGATCTGCAATCGGTCGGCAATGACCTCAACGCCGCGCTGCTCGTGGACCTCAGCCTCACCGGCCTGCCCGATACGTGGTCGAACCGGACGTGATGCCAAGCTGATCGTGACCAGCGATCAGGTCGGCACCGGTTCGACGCCGGCCTCTTCGCTCTCCTTCGTCTGTCCCTTGACGACGAAGCCGATGAACGACTTGCCGAAGGCCATGATCGGCACCACGAGCAGCGCACCGACGATGCCGCCGACGGTGATGCCGATCGTGATGCCGAACAGCACCGCGAGCGGGTGCAGCGAGACGGCCTTGCCGAGCAGCAGCGGCTGCAGGATGTTGCCCTCGAGCTGGTTCACCGCGATGATCACGCCGAGCATGATCAGGGCCTGCACGGGGCCGACGGTCACGAGTGTGATGAGGGTGACGACGGCGCCGGCGACGAGGATACCGACGATGGGCACGAAGGCGGAGACGAACAGCAGGGCGCCGAGGGCCGGCGCCATCGGCACGCCCATGATGAACGCGGCGATCAGCGGGAAGATCGCGTCGACGGCCGCGACGATCACGGTCGCGCGGACATATTCGGCGAGCGAGTTCCACCCGGACTTGCCGCCCCCGTCGACGCGCTCGCGGGCCGCACCGGGCACCAGCTTGAGCAGCCAGCCCCAGATCTTCGGTCCGTCATAGAGCATGAAGAACATGGCGAACAGCGCCAGCACGGCACCGGTGATGAAGCTGCCGACGGCACCGGCGCCCGTGGCCGCGTACTGCGCGATCGCCGCCTGCTGATTCCGCAGATATTCGGTGACCTGGTTGATCCAGGTGTTCAGCTGGTCCTGGCTGATCTGCAGCGGCCCACTGTTGAGCCACATGGTGAGCTGGTGGACGCCCTCCATCGCGCGCTGGCCGAGCTCATCGGCCTGCCCGGCGATCTGGCTGATGATCAGGGTCAGCAGCGCGCTCACCACGAGCAGTCCACCCACCAGCGTGATGACCGCCGACAGCGGCCGCGGCAGCCCCCACTTCATCAGCCGGTGCGCAATCGGCAACAGACCCGCCGTCAACAAGATGCCGATGGCGAGCGGGATGGTGACCGCGGACAGGAACCGGATCAGCCAGCCCAGGCCGGCCGCGAGGGCGGCGACGAGCAGGACGCGCCAGGCCCACGACGCGGCGATCTGCAGCCCACGTGGCACCACGCGGTCGAACTCGGTGGCCCGGGTGCGCTGGCTCTCCAGATCGGACCGGATCTCCTCATCGACCCGGCGGAACTGCGCCAGCTCCGCGTGGATGTGATCCAGCTCCCGTTCACGTCGCTGCAGCAGCTCACGCTCGCGTTCGCGCTCACGCCGACCAAAGAACATCGGTGCCCTTCCTGGACTGCCCTGCGGGACTTCCACCGGACAGCGCAACCATCAGCTCAACCCCGAGCGCTGTCCTCTTCCGGTCGTCACTCTAGGGGGAACCCGGGTCCGCGACCGGCGACCCCACATGTCGGCGACCCGAGGCGCGCAATCCCCCTGGGGTAACAGCTAGCCTCGACCACGTGACACAGCTCTCCCCGCCCCCGCACGCTGCGCGTTCCTTGGTGGCCCTGGTCGTCGGCAACGTCCTCGGTGGCATCGGCGTCGCCTCGGGGATCGCGGTCGGCGCGCTGCTGGTCGCTTCGATGGGCGGCACCGAGCTGGCCGGCGTCGGCCAGGCGCTCAGCGTCCTCGGCGCCGCGCTGCTCGCGGTGCCCCTGGCCAACCTGGCGGCGCGACGCGGCCGCCGGCGCTCGCTCGCGCTGGGATATGCCATCGCCGCGTCCGGCGCCCTGATCGTGCTCCTCGGCGCCCGCTTCGGGCTGCTCTGGTTGCTGTTCATCGGCCTGATCGGCTTTGGCGCGGCCCAGGCGACGAACCTGCAGACCCGATATGCGGCCTCCGAACTCGCCGCCCCGGAGCGCCGGGCGACGATCATGTCGGTGGTGATCTGGGCGACCACCATCGGCTCGGTGCTCGGTCCCAACCTCAGCGACCTCGGCGCCCGGCTCGGTCGCCGGTTCGCGCTGCCCGACCTCGCCGGTCCTTATCTGTTCAGCCTCACCGGGTTCGTCCTCGCCGGGCTGGTGATCGCCCTGGTCTTCGCGGCCCGCCCC
>JAUNRO010000144.1 GCA_030544185.1 Propionibacteriaceae bacterium
CCCGGCGTCCTTCTCACAACGCCCGGCGCCCGGCTCACATCGACGCGGCGCCCGGCTCGGCGACCACGACCGTATTGCCGTCCCAGTCGGAGCCGTTCCAGTCATAACAGGTGATCAGCACGAGCCGGTGCTCGCCGTCGGTGCGGAACAGCTCGGGGGCCTTGGCCGCGAACTCCTCCCGGTTGTAGTTCTTGATCGACGCAACGGCGTAGTTCTGAACGCCGGCTTCGGTGTCGACGGTCACGATGGCCCCGCGCTTGACCTTCGCGAGCGTGTCGAACGCGCCGCCGCCGCCGTGGATCTTGTGCGCGGTGATGATCGCCGTGCCCTCGCGGGCGCCTGGCATCGAGCCGCCGGCCCACCAGCCAGCGCGCTGCGGATCGGCGGGCGGATCGAGGACGGCGCCCTGTTCCTGGATCGCCGTGGTGGCTACGGAGAGGCCGAGGCTGGGGATCTTCGTGGTCCTCGGCACGCTGGCGCCGCCGGAATTCTCCGGGATCCGATTCGCCTGGTTGTAGGACACGAGCACGATCGTCGACAGGAACAGCACGATCACGGTGGCGAGCGCCGCAGTCACGCGATAGCTATAAGGGCTCGGTGGGGCGGCGCGGCGGGTCTGGACGGACTTCACGCTGGGCACGAAATCCAGTGTGACTGCGGTCGACCGGGTTCGAGCGGCGACACGCGCGCCGTGCCGAGTTGTTCCGTGGCCGAGAGCGGGTTTTTCCGGGTACGCCGACGGCCCGGGCCCATCCGTTGCGGAGAACCCGGGCCGTTTCGCGGTCGATCAGATCAACCCTTCTTCGCGCGGTTGCGGCCATAGACGGCGAGGCCGGTGACGGTCGCGGCGCCGAGGGCGATGACAGCGAGGCCATTGGCGCCGGACTCGACGGCGCCCGCGTTCACCTTCGTGGGCGGCGTGGCGACGGGGGTCCCGGTGGGCCGAACGCTGGGGGTGGGGCCACCGGTCGGGCTCACGGTCGGCGTCGCCGTCGGCCCACCGGTCGGGGTGGGCTCCGGGGTGACCTTGCCACAGGTGTAGTTCGCCGTGAGCGTGTTCACCACGCGCGTGCCCGCCGCGGCGTCGGTGTCCTTGGGGAGGGCGACGTTGAAGTATTCGCCGGAGCTGAGCCCGTCGGCGACCTCGATGGTGATCGTCTCCTGACCCGCAGCGATGTCGACGCGGGCCGCCTGGCCGTCAATGTAGAAGTAGCCGGGCGATTCCGCGGACCGCGGCAGATCCAGGTCGGCCGCGGGGTTGGAGTCGGCGTTGCCGAAGGTGTGGCCCTCGCCGAGGGTCCAGCCGTCGCCGGTGGCATTGAGCGTCAGCACCAGCGGACCGGGCAGGTCATAGTTCGCGCCGACGACGACGCGCCAGCCGCCGGCCCAGCCGTCGAGTCGGAGCAGGCCGCACGACCACTCCCCGGCCGTCCGCTGATCGTCACCGGAGGGGGCGGCGTGGGACATGGTCTGCGCATAGGGGGTCTGGATGACGACGGCGGGGTCGGCGTGCGCGGGGGCGGCCGCCATGCCGACGCTCAGCAGGAAACCGGCGCCGAGGGCGGCCAGGGACGTGGTGGACGTGCGCATCGTGGTCCTCAATTCAGTGAGTGTCCGGGGAAGGGATGCGGACGAGGAGCGGCAACTCCTTGCCTCAATAGGAAGCCTCACGCACACATGTCGACATATAAGGAAGAAACTCTCGACCTTGACTTAAGAGTTATCAGTTACCGACTGTCACTTTTGCCCGTTCGGCACCCAGCCGGTCGACCCCACCGAGCGTCCAGAACATGTTCCCGACAAGCGCCGCGATCACTGCCACGCCGACGATGTGGAAGGCCACGATCCAGATCGGGAGCCCGTTGAAATACTGCAGATAGCCGATGACACCCTGCGCCAGCGAGGCGAGGATCACCCAGCCGACCTGCCGCGCCCGGGTGATCACCCACGCCGCGACGGTCGCCGCGATGGCGACCCACATCGTCCACGCGTGGATCTTCGCCACGGTCGTCACATCGAAGCCGGTCCGGGCCGCATCGAGGTCGCCACCGTGCTCGGCGGACCCGGTCACCACGACCCCCAGGATGATCGTCAGCATCATCAGCACGAAGCTGACCTGCACCACCCGAGTCCCCACGGCCGACGTCTCCCGCGGCGCGAGCTGTCGCGCCCGCCGGACCAGCAACACCAGCACCACGATCAACCCCACCGACACCAGCATGTGCAGCCCGACCACATAGGGGTTCAGCTGCGTGCGCACCGTGATGCCGCCGATGATCGCCTGCGCGGGGATCCCGAGCGCCGCGATGACGGACAGCCGCACGAGGTCGCCCCGCTTCGCCCCACCGTCGCGTACGCGCAGCGCCGCCACGAACGTCCCGATCGCCAGCGCGACGAGCACGAACGTCAGCATCCGGTTGCCGAACTCGATCGCACCGTGCAGGCCCATGCCGACGGGGACGAACGACTCGGGCGTACACCGCGGCCACGTCGGACAGCCCAGTCCCGATTTCGTGAGGCGCACGAGGGCGCCGGTGAGGATGATGCCCATGTTGCCGATCAGGGCCGCGATCGACCACACCCGCAGCGCGCGCCAGCCGACATCGGTGCGCGTGGTGGTGGGTGGGGGAGTCAGGACATCCATCGGAATACCTTTCGTGCGATCAGCAGTCCGAGCACGGCCCAGACCAGGAGGACGGGAAGGGTCCACCACAGCGGCGTCCCTGCGGCGGCGGTGCGAAACGCCTCGCCGACGGCGGCGGTCGGCAGCGCGCCGACGATCGGGCGGACCGCGCCGGGATAGTTCGCCAGCGGCACGAGCACGGCACCAGCCGCGAGCATCAGCAGATAGATCAGGTTGCCCAGGGCGAGGGTGATCTCGGCGCGGAGAGTTCCGGCGAGGATGAGGCCCCAGGATGAGTACGCGACGAGTCCCAGCCCCGCGGCTCCCACGGCGACGAGCGCCGCGAGGGGGTCGAGCACGGGCCGCCAGCCCAGCACGAGCGCCACCGCGCCCAGCACGGCGACCTGGCCGGCCGCGATCCATACCAGCGCCACGGCCTTTCCGACCAGGAAGCCGGTCGGGGTCAGCGGGGTCGAGGCGAGCCGCTCGAGCACGCCATAGCGCCGCTCGAAGCCCGTGGCGATCGCCAGCGAGGTGAACCCGGTCGACCAGAGCGCGAGGCCCAGCACCGAGGGCGCGGTCACAGCCAGGTCGAGCCCGAACCGCTCACCGAAGAACCTTCCGCCCAGGAGAATTCCGATGGGGATCACCAGGGCCAGCAGCAGCTGTTCGCCGTTGCGGAGCCAGAGCGTCGCCTCGGTCCGGGCGTGGGTCAGGACCCGCCGGGTCGCGGGTGCGGCGCCGGGGGCGGGGGAGAAGTCGAGGGCGGTCACGGGGCGCCGCCCGAGGTCACCTCGAGGAACAGATCCTCCAGCGTCTGGCTCGCGGTCAGTTCCGCGATCGTCCCCGAGATGCTCACCCGCCCGCGGTCGATGATCCACACGCGGTCGGCGAGGGACTCGGCCTCGGCCATGGAATGGGTGGTGAGGAGGAGGGAGACGCCGGATTCCCGGAGCGTACGCATCAGGTCCCAGACCCGGCGCCGCACGTGCGGGTCCAGCCCCGCGGTGGGTTCGTCGAGGAACACCAGGGCCGGGCGCCCGATCAGGGCCCCGGCCAGGTTCACCAGCTGCTGCTGCCCGCCGGAGAGCCGGCGATAAGGCGTGCCCGCGAAGTCAGCCAGCCCCAGCAGCGACCCCAGCTCGGCAACCGGCAGGGGGGAGGCGTGCAGCGTCGACAGATAGTCGAGCAGCTCGAGCGGTTTGATCCCCGACCAGGCGCCCGTGTGCTGGGGCATCACGCCGACGAGTCCCTTCGCCGCGGCGGTCGCCGGGTCGTGGCCGAGGATCCGGATCATTCCGGAGTCGGGTGTCATCAGGCCGGTGCAGCAGCGGATCGTGGTCGTCTTGCCCGCTCCGTTGGGGCCGAGCAGGGCGGTGATGCGGCCCGGGTCGGCGGTCACCGACAGGTCATCGAGGATCGCTCGACCCGCGCGGCTCAGGGAGATCCCGTCGATCTCAAGGGCGGGGTCAGGCACCGCCACAGTCTATGTCGCCAACCGCGTGAGCTCGTTGAGGATCTCGCGACCATGCACCGTCATCAGCGTCACATGGCCGCAGTTGGGCAGATAGGTCGCCTGGGCGCCGGGAATCCGCGCGCACTGCTCGCGCGTGTGCTTGGTCGAGATCACCGCGTCGTCCAGCCCGTGCCAGAAGCGGACCGGCACATTCCGGATCCGGCTGGGATCGAAATTCCATTCGCTGCCGAGGAGGCGGAGTTCGTGGAAAACACCCGACGGCCCGTCCCGCAGCGATTCCCGGATGCCGCGAGCCAGCGTGCCGGCGGAGGCCTGGGTCGCCTCGACGCCACTGCCGGCCACTTTCTTGGTGCGCAGCCAGGCGCGCGCGAGCCGGTCGGACCACCGATCCGCATCGCCGAACGACACCCGCAGGCTCCAGAGGTTGCGCAGCAGCTGCGGGTGCAGGTGCTGGAGCCGGTCGACGCCGGCGATGACGCCGACGGCCGAGACCCGCTCGGGCAGGAACGCCGCTGCCGCCAGGGCATAGGGACCGCCGGCGGACCAGCCGACGACCAGGAACCGGTCGAGGCCCAGATGGTCGGCGACCTCGGCGACATCGTCCGCCCACTCGGCGCGGTCCCGTCCCGGCTGGGGACTCGACAGCCCGAACCCCGGCCGGTCGAGCGCGATCAGGCGTACGCCCGCGTCCCGCGCCTGCTCGTCCAGCAGCGCCGCGGACAGCCGCGAGCCCGGCGCACCGTGGAAGAAGAAGGCGGGCCGACCGGACCGGTCGCCATAATCCGCATAGCCCATCCGCCGGCCGTCACCCAGCCACAGCGTCAGCGCGGAGAGATCGGTTGCCACGCTCGCCATTCAACCGGATTTCCCCAAACCCGGGCCCCGGGGTTTGACCTCGGAACAAATAACGCAACAATGGTGTTGTGAAATCCATGGAGGAGCGAACGGACGAGATCATGTCACGTCCCGCGCCCGGGACGGAAGCCGGGGTGGCGGCCGACGACGCCACGACCCGGCAGCGGGTCCTGCGCTCTGTGATGGAGCACGGCCCCTCCACTGCCAATGAGCTCGCCGAGCGGCTCGAGCTGACCCCCGCCGCGATCCGAGCGCGGGGACCTGGCCGGTCGCGAGCAGAGGATCCAGGGCCACCGCGGGCGCGGGCGCCCCGCGAAGGTCTTCGCGCTCACCGAGGCGGGCCGCAGGGCGTTCCACCTGGCCTTTGAGGACCTGGCGATCGCGGCGCTCGCCGAGCTCACCCGCGCGATGGGGGCGGATGCGATCGACCAGCTGGCGCGGACGCAGATTGCACAGGTCGAGACCCGTTATCGCGAGCTGCGGGCCGCCGACCCGGAGGTGAGCCCCGTGACGGCGCTGGCCGCGGCGCTGAGCGATGACGGCTATGTCGCCTCCACGAAACCGGCGCTGGCGGGGGAGCAGCTGTGCCAGCACCACTGCCCGATCTCGCAGGTGGCCCAGCAGTTTCCGCAGCTGTGCGAGGCCGAGACCGAGCTGTTCTCGCAATTGCTCGGCGTCCACGTGCAGCGGCTCGCCACGATCGCCCACGGGGACGGCGTGTGCACCACGCATGTCCCGAACGCCCGACACGTCCTGATTCCGACCGACACCATCCGAAAGAAGGCCTGATATGACTCAGCTCGACGACCAGCGGCCGATGACCCAGGACGAGCAGCTGGAAGCGCTCGGCCGTTATGAATACGGGTGGGCCGATCCCGACGTCGCCGGTGCGACGGCCAAGCGGGGCCTGAACGAGGCCGTCGTCAAGGAGATCTCGCAGCTCAAGGGCGAGCCCCAGTGGATGCTCGACCTGCGCATGAAGGGCCTGAAGCTTTTCGAGCGCAAGCCCATGCCGACGTGGGGCTCCGACCTCAGCGACATCGACTTCGACAACATCAAATATTTCGTGCGGTCCACCGAGAAGCAGGCCCAGACCTGGGAAGACCTGCCCGAGGACATCAAGAACACCTATGACAAGCTCGGCATCCCCGAGGCGGAGAAGGCGCGCCTGGTCGCCGGTGTCGCCGCGCAATATGAGTCCGAGGTCGTCTATCACAAGATCAACGAGGAGCTCGAGGCCCAGGGCGTCATCTTCCTCGACACCGACACCGCGCTGCGGGAGCACGAGGACCTGTTCCGCGAGCACTTCGCGAGCGTCATCCCGGCCGGGGACAACAAGTTCTCCGCGCTGAACACCTCGGTGTGGTCGGGTGGCTCGTTCATCTATGTGCCCAAGGGCGTCCATGTGGAGATCCCGCTGCAGGCCTACTTCCGGATCAACACCGAGAACATGGGCCAGTTCGAGCGGACGCTGATCATCGTCGACGAGGACGCCTACGTGCATTACGTCGAGGGCTGCACGGCGCCGATCTATAAGTCGGACTCGCTGCACTCCGCGGTCGTCGAGATCATCGTGAAAAAGGGCGGACGTTGCCGCTATACGACGATCCAGAACTGGTCGAACAACGTCTACAACCTCGTCACCAAACGCGCGAAGTGTGAGGCGGGCGCGACCATGGAATGGGTCGACGGCAACCTCGGCTCCAAGGTGACGATGAAATATCCGGCCGTCTGGCTGATGGGCGAGCACGCCCGCGGCGAGACCCTGTCGATCGCGTTCGCCGGCCCCGGCCAGCACCAGGATGCGGGCTCGAAGATGGTGCATGCCGCGCCCTATACCTCGAGCAATATCGTGTCGAAGTCCGTCGCCCGCGGCGGTGGCCGCTCGTCCTATCGCGGGCTTGTCCAGGTCCAGCCGGGGGCACACCACTCGGCGTCGTCGGTGCAGTGCGATGCGCTGCTGGTCGACCAGATTTCGCGCTCGGACACCTATCCCTATGTGGACGTCCGCGAGGACGAGGTGTCGATGGCCCATGAGGCGACCGTGTCGAAGGTGTCGGACGACCAGCTGTTCTATCTGATGTCGCGCGGCCTCGCGGAGGAGGAGGCCATGGCGATGATCGTCCGCGGCTTCATCGAGCCGATCGCAAAGGAGCTGCCGATGGAATATGCCCTGGAGCTCAACCGCCTCATCGAACTGCAGATGGAGGGCGCGGTCGGCTGATCGCCCGCGCGCCCCCCTCGATCCTCGACAAGAAAGCGAAGCCTGACTGTGTCCGTGGACACCCGACCGAATGTGGCAGGTGCGGTGGAGACCATCGCCTCCCACCTGCACCCCACTCCGTCCTATGACCTCGCCGACCACCCGGTCCCGAGCGGCCGCGAGGAGGTGTGGCGGTTCACCCCGCTGCGCCGCCTGCGCGGGTTGCTGGAGGCCGAGGCCACCGGTGCTCGCCTGAGCTGGGAGCTGGCGCGGCCGGAGGGGGTGGCGTACGCCGAAATTTCTGCGGCGGAGGCTCGCGCGCTCGGCGGGCGCGCCCCGGGCGACCGGATCGCCGCGCTGGCGGCGGAACACTCCGGGGAAGCGGTGCTGTTCGACGTGCCGGCCAACCTCGAGCTGGCTGAGCCGGTCGTGCTGGATCTTTCCGGTGACGCGGCGGACGCTTTGGTGCACGGCCACCTCGTGTTCCGCATCGGCCACCACGCCAAGGTGACGATCGCGATCCGCCACCGCGGCTCCGCGACCTATGCAGCGCTCACCCAGGTCCTCATCGGCGACGGGGCGGACGTCACGTTCGTCTCGGTCGCGGACT
>JAUNRO010000145.1 GCA_030544185.1 Propionibacteriaceae bacterium
GCCGTCGCGAGGGTGTCGGCGCGCAGTTTGAGCCTCTCGCGGGGACCGACGAACCGGACGTCAAAGCCCCAGCGGGAGCGTCGCAGCAGACCCGCGACCGCCTCGGGGCACCCGGGCAGGGAGGCGGGCCCGCGATAGACGAGGGCGAGGCGCCCGGGCCGCTGGGTCAAGAGGTGATGCTCCCGGACGACGACCCGGTGACGGGACGAGTGGCCCGATGGGCGATCCACCACAGCACGTGCTCCAGTGGGCCGCGCTTGAAGAAGCGGCCCCAGGCGAGAGCGACGACCGCCAGCACGACGACGTGGATACCGAATGCCACCACGCCGTCCTCGGGCAGGAACGGGAGAACCAGCAGGACGAGGTGCAAGGCATACATCGTCAGCGGCATCGAGCCGAACCGGGCGAGCGGCCGGAATGCCGCCGGCGCGACCACGGCGAAGATCAGGGCCAGCCCGAGCACGGTGAGCGCGACGCCCATCGTGTAGGCCAGATCGAACGGGGTCGTGGTGTGCGGGGCGAGCACGGCCAGCCACCAGGCGGAGTTTGTCGGGAGGGTGCCCTCGGCGCCCCAGACGAGGGTGTCGGCGAAGTCCTGGCGGGACATGATCGGCGCGGCGGCCGCGCCGAGGGCTTCCAGCCCGCCCATTCGCTGCAACAGGATCCAGGATCCGGTGCTGGCCAGGAGCAGGCTTGCGATGCCGATCGCGGTGATCCGGATGGCCGGACCGCGCAGCTGGAGGGACAGCCGACCGATCGCGAGACCCGCGCAGAGGTAGGCCATCCAGGGCAGGGCGGGAAAGGTGCCGGTGAGGACCAGCTCGCGCAGGGTCGATCCGGGTTCGGTGAAGAGATCGGTGAACGTCGGGTTGGTCGTCGCGGTGATGGGGATGTCCTGGCGCAGGAGATGGCTGAGGATCGGCAGGCCGACCGCGAACACGCCCGCCAGGATCGCGAGGACCGCCGCGGGCAGCCGCAGCAGCGGGACTGCAAGCAGGAACATGACGCCATAGGCGGCGAGGATCACGTGCGCTCGATCCGGTGGCACGAGGCTGCCCAGCGCGAGACCGATAGCGATGATCAGCACCGCGCGCACCACCACGCGGAGCATGGCGCCGACCCAGGGGCGGCCGTTCGGGGGATGGTCCCGGCCGGTGGAAAACGCGATGCCGACACCGGCCAGCACGGCGAAGAGGGCGGAGGAGTTGCCCGCGGCCAGCACGAACGGGACCGACATGACGCCCTGGGAGTTGACCTCGCTCAGCAGGTGGACGGCGATCATCCCGATCAGGGCGAGGGCCCGGGCCACATCCACCCCGAGCAGCCGGGCGCCGAAGGATGCGCGCCGGCTCGGCAGCGTCTCGGGTTCGCAGGCGTGGGGGATGACGGTGGAATCGAGGGCCTCGACCGTTGGTGGCCGGCTGCCCTGGGGGGTGGTGGGGTTCAGGGTCATCGGTCAGCCCTCCACGGCTGTGGGTGCGGCGGCTCGGCTCTCCCGAGGCGCGATCCGGGACGGGATGCCCGCCCAGCGCGTGCCTGCCGGCAGGCTTTCGCCCTTCATGACCAGTGACAACGGAGCCAGTGACGCGCCGTTGCCGAGGGTGGTGGAATAGAGGACGACGGCCCGGCAGCCCACCGAGACCTGGGGCCGCAGCGTGATGACCCCCATCTTCATGACGCGGTCCTCGAACAGGTGCGTCTGCAACGAGACCTCGGGGCCGACAGTCACATCGTCGCCGATGTGCACGAGGTCGAACTCGGTGATATAGGTCGTGCCGATCAGCGTGCGCCGGCCGACCCGCACACCGAACAGCCGGAGCAGATGCCCCAGCATCGGCGTGCCCTCCAGGGCGTTGAGGAGCACCGGGACCGCCGTGGTCTCATAGATGCCCGTCACGAATTCGGTGCGCCGCACGAAGCCGCTCCACAGGGGTTCGACGCGTGGGCGATAGCGGCCGACGACGGCCCACTTGAGGCCGGCGGCGAAGAACACCACGAGCAGGCTGAACCCCAGCGCCACGGCCGGCGTGGCCAGCGCCATGGCCCACAACGGAAGCCGAGTGGCCAGCAAGGCCAGCACGCTGAGGGTGGCGAAGGTGGACAGCGCCAGGACCGTCGCCGGCAGCGTCGCCCGGACGAACTCGATGATGTAGCGGGCGACCACCTTGTGCTGAGGCGGATCGAAGGTGTCGCCCTCCGCGTACTCGTCATAGAGCTCGCGCGCCGGCAGGAAGATCGACGGTGAACCCAGCCACGAGGTGCCCGCGGGGACGCCCGTCGCCGGCGGCACCGACTGCACGCCGATGAGGGAACCGTCACCGAGATGGGTGCCGCTGGGGACATACGACGCGTTGCCCACGAACGCGCGCTGGCCGACCTCGGTGCGGCGGAAGGCGACGTGACCGTTGGCATAGGTCGCCGGGCCGACGCTGGCCATATCGGCCACGAACGAGCCATCCTCCAGCGTGAGGAGGTCGGGGTCGATGTTGGCGATCGTCGCGATCTCGGCATTGCGGCCGACCTTCGCACCCAGCAGGCGCAGCCAGCCGGGGGTGTAGAGGCTGCCGTAGAGCGTGTTGGTGAGCTCCAGACTGAGCTCCAGCAGCTTGTCGCCGAACCATTTCTCGGTGCCCAGACGGGACCGCAGATGGTGAACGCCCACCGGTGTCTCCAGCAGCGCCCAGCGGCGGAAGAACATGATCAGCGAGCAGGCGGCCAGCACGAAGACCGGGCCGCTGACCGCGGTGATCACGAAGGCCCAGGTCTGGCCGACCTCCAGCAGGGTCCACCAGACACCAAGCAGGATCGGCAGCATCGCGAGCATCGGCAGGGTCTCGAAGACGAAGACGCCGACGGCGAACCGCGGCAGCAGCTCGCGCGGCCAGGTGGTGGGGGCGTGGGAGCAGCTGGTCATCAGCTCCATCACCGGATCGCCCAGACCGGGCTGGTGTGTCGCGACCGAGCCCGACCAGTGCTCACCGTCGGGCACGTGCTGGCCGGTGAGCAGCAGTGACTGGCCACCCAGCGTGGCGCCGGTCCCCATCGTGCAGGGACCCTGGAGCACGCAGTTGGCGCCCACAACGGCCTGCGCCCCGATATCGATGACGCCGATGCGCAACTGGCCCTCGGCGATCGAGTGGCTCTGCAGGTGTGTGCCGTAGCCGATCGTGGCTCTGTCGCCCAGGCGCACCAGGCCCGGCAGTGAGATCTGTCCGGTGCCGATGTGGCAACCGTGGCCGATCCGGGCACCGGCGAGCCGGAGATAGTTCGCGGTCCACGGCGAACCGGCGAGCCGGCCGAGGGGCGACAGCGACATTGCCCGTTGGACCAGCCAGACGCGCAGATGGGTCAGCCCATAGAGGCGATAGGTGCCCGGACGCAGACCGCGTCCGGCCAGCGCCGCAGCGGTGATCGGCAGGCACCAGCGGCTGAACAGATAGGTCACCGGCAGGGTGAGGGCGAGCTGCCCGGCCATGGCCCAGGACGGATCGCCCTGGTTGAGGCCATAGAGCAGGCCCAGCGGGAGCATGGCGAGGAGCAGGAAGAGGAAGATGCCCGCGAGCTGGGCAAGCCCGAAGGCGGTTCTGCGCCACCAGTGGGCGGGCGCGGGCCGCTCGGGCGCGGCGGTCTCCTCGTTGAGCACCGCCTGCTCCAGGGCCGCACGGTCCAGATGGTCGGCGAGGGCGCGGATCGTCGGGTGGGCATAGAGGTCCAGGATGGACAGCTCGCTCGCACCAGGCAGGCCCTCGCGCCGCAATTGCGAGACCAGCGTCGCGGCGATGAGGGAGTGACCGCCCAGCTCGTCGAACAGGTTCGCCTCGACTGAGAGCGAGTCGAGCGGCAGGCGCAGCACGTGTGCATAGACCGCGCTGAGCTTCTCCTCCATCTCCGAATCGGGGGCGATGTAGTCCCCCGTGCCGCCCACGAGGCGGCCACCGGTGGGCTCCGGCAACGCCTTGCGATCGGCTTTGCCGCTCGGCAGCATCGGGATATCGTCCAAGGCTTCGAGATAGTCGGGCACCATGTACGCCGGCAGCCGGCGCCGCAACTGGTCATGCAACCGCGCGCGGACGGTGCTCAAAACCTCGGCCTGTTCGGTGAGCAGGATGTAGCCGGCGAGTTCGCCGCCGGTGCCGGGCCGCTCCAGCAGGGTCACAACGGCTGCAGCGACGGCGTGATCTTCCAGCATCACGCTCTCGATCTCCAGCAGTTCGACGCGGTGACCGCGGACCTTGACCTCGGTGTCCGCCCGGCCCAGGTAGACGATTTCACCGTTGTCGGCGAAGCGACCCAGGTCGCCGGTGCGATAGATCCGGCCGTCGGTCTCGCCGGTGGGGTCGGGCACGAACCGGTCGGCCGTGAGGTCGGGGCGGTTGACATAACCGCGGGCGACGCCCGGGCCGCCGATGCAGATCTCGCCCACCTCGCCGAACGGCACCGGTTCCAGGTTGTCGTCCATGAGCACCGCGGTATAGGTCGGCAGCGGCACACCGATCGTGACGGGTTTGCCGGGATAGAGCTCAGCCCAGATGCAGGTGACGGTCGCCTCGGTGGGGCCATAGGTGTTGAGAATCCGCCGGCCAACGCCCCAGCGCTCCACGAGTTCCTGGGGGCAGGCCTCGCCGCCCACGTTGACGGTGTGGATCGAGGGGACCAGGCGATCCAGCGTGGCGAGGACCGTGGGCACGCAATAGATCATCGTGATCGCGGAATCCTCCAGGAAATCCGCGAGCCCCGGGCCCACGCGCCGGCCGTCGGTGGGACCGGCGACCAGTGTCGCGCCCATGGCCCAGGTCGGCCAGATCTCCTCGATCGAGAAGTCGAAGGAGATCGTCATGCCCTGATAGACGCGATCGGACGCGGTCACCCCATAGATCTCGGGGACGACCTCGATGAAGTTGCAGATGCTCGATTGCAGGATCTCCACGCCCTTGGGGCGGCCGGTGGATCCGGAGGTGTAGATGATGTAGCACAGCGGGTCTCCGCTGGCGTCCAGCTCCGGCGCAGCGGGCGGTGCCTCGGCGATCTGCGCGGCCGCGGCATCCATGGGGAGCAGCGCGGTGTTGGCCTCGGCGCAGGCGTCCGCGAGGGCGGTCGTGGTGAGGATCAGGTCGAGTCCGGAGTCCTGGGCGATATAGGCCACGCGGTCGAGTGGTGCGGACGGGTCGATCGGGATGAACGTCGCGCCGGCCTTCTGCACCCCGAGCAGCGCGACATACATCTCCAGGGAGCGCTCGATCATGATGCCCACGCGTGATCCGGGATGGAGGTTGCGTTCGGTCAGCAGATGGTTCGCCAACCGGTTGGCGCGCTCGTCGAGATCGCGATAGGTCAAGCGGGTGCCCGCGCACTCGAGGGCGACGGCCTCCGGCGTGGTGTGCGCGGAATACTCGAAGAAGTGGTGCAACCGGATAGTGGTCGCGCGACGGCCGATCGGTGGCCCGCACTTGATGTCCTGCAGGGGGTCGATGATCACGACTCGCCACCTTCCGAGCCGATTTCGACTGCGAGAATCCCCGTCAACATTGCCCCCTGGTCACGGTCCGCCAGGGTGACCCCGGGCTCGAGTTGCGACTAGCCGAGGATAACACTCAGGGTGTCGGCGGGCACCCTATCGGGACTAGGGCGTTTATGGAAGTAAAAAATTGCAAATATATCGAAAATTAATCAAATCATCAGACCAGTGGTCGAAAGTTCTCTGGTCTGCGCGATCGGGCGTGCCGATTCGCTTCCTGGCTCGAGGTGTTCGGGGGACGCCTCGCAGACGCCTCGCGGGTGCCCAGTCGCCGGTGCGGACGCCATCCGGGCGCTAATGTGATGATGGCCGTCCGCGGGGACGATGGACAGCGCGGCCGGCGCAGCCTGGCTGGTGCACGCCGTGCACCTGACTGACGTGCACGACGAGTGCACCTGATCGATCTGCGAGGGAATCCCTTGACCGACCACCCCAGCACAGACCATCTCACCTCCGTCGAAGCCGCTGATCAGCGCGCCGTTGGTGCCGTGATCGTCCTGGCGGCCGGGGGCGGCACCCGGATGAAGTCGAGCCGCTCCAAACTCCTCCACGAGGTTGCCGGGCATTCGATGCTGTCCTATGCGGTGAACGCCGCGACGGCGCTCGAACCCGAGCATCTCGTCGTCGTGGTCGGCCATCTTCGCGAGCAGGTCACTGAACACCTGCACGAGATCGCCCCGCACTGCCGGACCGCGATCCAGGAGCGTCTCGACGGAACCGGCGGCGCGGTCCGCTGTGGTCTGGCCGATCTCGGCGAGATCCACGGCGAGGTGGTGGTCACCTATGGCGATGTGCCGATGCTCACCGGCGAGACCCTCGCCGCGCTCGTCGAGGTGCACCGGGCCGGTGCGGACGCGATCACCGTCCTCACGGCGCGGTTGTCGGATCCGGCCGGCTATGGTCGCATCGTCCGCGACGACGAGGGACTCGTGGCCCGCATCGTCGAGCACAAGGACGCCGACGACGCCACCCGTCAGATCGATGAGGTCAACTCCGGCATCTATGTCTTCGAGCCCGAGGTGCTCCGCGACGGCCTGTCGAAACTGGGCACCCAGAACGCGCAGGGTGAGTTCTATCTGACCGACGTCCTGGAGATCGCGCGGAACGCCGGCGGCAGGGTCGGGGCGTACCAGATCGACGACCTCTGGCAGACCGAAGGTGTCAATGATCGCGTCCAGCTCGCGCGGATGAACCGCGAGATGAACCGCCGGATCTGTGAGAAGTGGATGCGCGCGGGCGTCACGATCATCGATCCCGACCACACCTGGATCCACGCGAGCGTGGATCTGGCGCCCGATGTGACCCTGCTGCCCGGGACCTCGCTCGAGGGAGCCACCTCCGTCGCCGAGGGGGCGACGATCGGCCCGGACACCTCGCTGGTCGACGTCGAGGTCGGCCCCGGGGCCACCATCGTGCGGACCCACGGGTCGTTGTCGGTGATCGGCCCGGAGGCGCTCGTCGGGCCGTTCGCCTATCTGCGCCCGGGCACGGTCGTCGCTCGCAAGGGAAAGATCGGCACGTTCGTGGAGACCAAGAACACCCGGATCGGGGAGGGGGCGAAGGTGCCCCACCTGGCGTACGCCGGCGATGCCGTCATCGATGACGGCGCCAACATCGGCGCGGGCACGATCTTCGCCAACTATGACGGCACCAACAAGTGGCACACCCACGTCGGCAAGGGCGCGTTCGTCGGGTCCAATTCGGTGCTGGTGGCCCCGCTCGACATCGGCGACGGCGGCTATGTCGCGGCAGGATCGACGGTCACCGAGGACGTCGCACCGGGCTCGCTCGCGGTCGCGCGTGGGCGCCAGAAGAACTCCGATGGCTGGGTCTCGCGCCGCAAGCCGGACAGCAAGGCGGCGAAGGCCGCTGGGGACGCCGGTGACTATGTGCCGCACGGTGATGTCGCCGCGGACCGCGAGAAGCAGAAGGGCGGGTCCGCGTGACCGGTCTGAAGAAGCCTCGGGAGAGCCATCTGATGCTCTTCACCGGCCGCGCCCACCCGGCGCTGGCCGAGGAGGTGGCCGAGCTGCTGGGGGTGGAGCTCACCCCGACCAAGGCGGTCACCTATGCCAATTCCGAGATCTATGTGCGTTTCGAGGAGTCGGTGCGCGGCAGTCACGCGTTCGTCATCCAGTCCCATCCGGCGCCGGTCAACGAGTGGCTGATGGAGCAGCTGATCATGATCGACGCGCTCAAG
>JAUNRO010000146.1:0-2007 GCA_030544185.1 Propionibacteriaceae bacterium
TCCCATCCCAGTACGCCATCACAGACCTCTCGCGGGGATCGGGATACCAACCCGGTCGAGGTGGACGGCGCGGCGCGAGAGGCATACCGGGCATGGTAGTCAGCTGGCAGGACCACCCGGGGGACTAACTGGAGGCCACCGCCGGCTCATCGGTCTCATCGCCGGCATGGGCCGCCTTGGTGTGGCTGCCCACCTTCAATCCGTGCTCGTGCCACCAGAGGATGACCGCGACGATCACCCCGATCGACACCGACGTCGAGAACACCTCACGGATCCGCTGGTTGGTCATCTGCATCAGCTGGCTGTAGGAGATGACCCGGCCCAGCACATAGGCCAGGTTGAGCACCGCCACCCGCCACAGCACGATGAGATCGAGCTTGGTGGCCCCGAGGAGGGCCAGGGGCAGGAAATAGATGAGGTCATACCAGGGCATGGAGTAGGCCGAGGTGATCACCCAGCCGCCCGCGATGACGACGGTCGTGCGCAGGGCGATGACGAGCGGGTCCCGTTCGGGCCCGACACCGGCCAGGGCCCCGGGCAGCGCGCGCCAGGGCAGCACCCGCGACAGCATCCAGCCGATCACGATCGCCGAGCCCCAGGCGAACATCGAGACAACGGTGGAGACCATGTCACCGTCCAGGAACGGCTCCAGCAGCCGCCGGATGGGCAGCAGCCAGGACGAGCCGGCGACATAGGAGGCGTTCTGCGCGGCCAGCTCCAAGGCGTCGGGATAGAGGAAGATATAGACGATGACATTGGGCACCGCCGCGCCCAGGAGGAAGAGCAGAAATTTCTTGATCTCCCGCCGGTACGCCCAGGCGATTGCCACGCCATAGAGCCCGACCGTCGCCTTGCCCGTGCACGCGATCCCCACCAGCAGTCCGGTGAGCAGCGGATAGCGGCGGATCGTGAGGAACCCGAGCATCGCGAAGAAGATCGCGACCGCCTCGTTGTGCGCGCCGGCGACGACGGCCCAGATCAGGACCGGGCTGCCCAGCGACCAGACGATCGTGCGGGTCTGCAGCGCCGGGTTGCCGCGGGCGATCCAGATCACCACCGAGCACGCGCCGATGAAGAACAAGCAGCACAGCACCTGGAGCACGAACACGATGTCGTGGACGTTCTCGCCTCCGATCACGTTGGCCCCGTATTGCATCCAGTAGAGCAACGGGCCATAGACGTTGACGGTGTCCTGCCAGGGCCGCTCGGTCCAGCGCAGCACCGGCTCCCACTGCATGCGAAAGACCTCGGCGGGCGAGGTCACATAGGGGTCGAAGCCGAGCCGGGCGAGGCGGCCATACGCCGTGTACATCAGCACATCCGCCGACGTCATCGGCGGGACGAGGATCGTCGCGAGGTTGAGCCCGACCGCGCCGGCGAAGAGCCGTTTGTTGTTAGGCCGCCAGCCCACGGCGAGGGCCCGCAACAGCACCCAGGTGCCGACCGCGCCGACGATCACCAGCACCCAGCACAGGCTCGCGATAATCCAGGGGTTCGGCTTGAGCAGCCCCGGGAGATACCACGGCGGGAGCAGGCTGCCGTCGCGCGGGCCGAGGGTCAGCGTGGCGACCGAGGGGCCGAGGACGCCGACGAAGAGCGTGAGCACCGTGGCGGCCACGACCAGGCCGATGCCCAGGCGCGGATGCCGGTGCCAGGGGGTGCCGGGCGGGGCTTCGAGCAGTTGACCCCAGCCACGCCAGAAGCCACCGCCACCCGCGGCCTCGTCCGGTGCGCCCCCGCCCTGGCCGGCGGCCGCGGCGTCGCGCGTGCCCGCCTGGGCCGTGGTGCCGGGAGTCTGGGTGCTCAACGTGATCGTCCTTCGGGCGGCGTCCGTGATCGTCGGGGAGTCTATCCGCTGGTCGCCGACTCCCGGCGCAGGCGATCCGGGGAGCGGGAAACCAGGGCCCGCGGGCCCGTCCGACTGAGGGCATAGGCTGCACCCATGTGGCTCTCGACGGAAACGGAGACCCTGTCGGCACCGGCCAGCGAGGTCTGGGACGTCGTGCG
>JAUNRO010000146.1:2017-7710 GCA_030544185.1 Propionibacteriaceae bacterium
GATGTGACCCTGCTCCCGCGCTGGCATCACTTCTTCGCGCGCGTGGTGCTCGAGGATCCGGAAACCGCGCTGCACCCGGGCCACGGACACTATGTGCCGGCCGGCTGGACGGCGCTGGTCCACGCCCGCACCGCTGGCCCCTTCACCACCTCGGTCGGCGAGCGCTCGGTCGTCATCCGCCAGCCGCAGCCCGGCCGGGGCGAGCAGATCTTCTCCTGGTGGGTGGCCCCGGGGGACGAGGGGACCAGGATCATCCAGCGCGTGCGCGTCGCGGGCCGCTATGGCGTGCTGTTCGCCCGGCTGGTCGGCCGCACATCGGCGTCCGGCTTCGCCGAGGACGTGCGCCGGCTCGCGCGCCTGGTGGATTCGCCCGGGGGCGCAGCCTGAGGCGTACGCCCGGGGCGGTCGCTCACGGCAGCAGGGGCTCCCCCGGCTGCAGCCGCAACCACTTGTGCCCATAGCCCTCGAGCGCCAACCGGACCCGCCCACGGCTGTCGGCGTGCACGGGGTCGTCGGCGAAGATGTCGATGATCGCGATGCCGGCCCGGTCGCGACCGAGGGAGAACTCGATATCGCAGGCCTCGTCGGAGAAGTTGTGCACCGCGAACACCGACGACTCATCCAGGCGGCACTCGTGCACCAGCACGTGGTCGAGCTCCTGCTCCACCACGTGGAAGGCGCCCCAGCCGAGCTCGGGACACGTGCGGTAGTGCTGGATCAGTGATCGCATGAAGTTCCACAGCGACTCGGGGTCACGGCGCTGAGCGGCGACATTGATGTGCGCCGGGCCCTGGCCCTCGCTCAGCATGGGCTGGACCAGCTGGCGCGGCTGGGCGTTGGAGAATCCCCCGTTCTTGCCGTCGGTCCACTGCATCGGCACGCGGACCGCCATCCGGCCCTCCTGGCTGGTGTCTTCACCGAGGCCGATCTCCTCGCCGTAGTAAAGGGTCGGCGTCCCCGGGAGCGAGAACAGCAGGGAATAGGCCATCCGCAGCCGGCGCGGATCGTGCTTGAGCATGGTCGGCAGCCGCAAGGTGAGGCCGCGGTCATAGATCTGGACCTCGGGATCGGGGCCGAAGGCGTCGAACACCTCCTGGCGCTCGTCATCGCTGAGCTTGTCGAGGGTCAGCTCGTCGTGGTTGCGCAGGAAGGTCGCCCACTGGTTCTTGGAGTTGATCTCCGGGCGGTCGAGCAGAGCCTTCGCCAGCGGCCGGGCATCACCCCGGGCAAGGGAGAGATAGCAGTTCTGCATCCCGATGAAGTCGAACATCATCGTCAGCTCGTCGCCGGACTCCCCGCCGAAATAGAGGAACTGGTCGTGATGGGGCACGTTCACCTCACCGAGCAGGATCGCATCGCCCTTGCGGCGGCCGAGGAAGGCCCGGAGCTCCTTGAGGAACACGTGGGGGTCGGCGGGGACGTCGCTGCGCTCGTCGAGGGTCTCGGTGTCTTCGAAGATGAACGGAACCGCATCGACCCGGAACCCGTCGAGGCCGACCTGCAGCCAGAAGTCCATCACCCGCTGGACCTCCTCGCGCACGCGCTGGTTGGCCCAGTTGAGGTCGGGCTGGTGTGTGTAGAAGTGATGGAGATACCACTCCCCGGTCTTCTCGTCGAGCTCCCAGATGCTGTCTTCCCGGTCCGGGAACACGACCTCGTCGGAGGTGTCAGGCGGGGTGTCGGAGCGCCACACATAGAAGTCGCGGAACGGGTTGTCCTTGCTGCGCCGGGCGGCCTTGAACCAGGGGTGCTGGTCGGAGGTGTGGTTGACCACGAGATCGGCGATCACCCGCATGCCGCGGTGATGCGCCATGCGGATCACCTCGACGACCCGGCCGTGATCGCCGAGCCGGGAGTCGACTCCATAGAAGTCCATGACGTCATAGCCGTCGTCGCGATCGGGGGTGGGATAGAAGGGCATCAGCCAGAGGCAGGTGACGCCGAGCTCGGCGAGATAGTCGATCCGGTGCGCGAGGCCGGCGAGGTCGCCGATGCCGTCGTCGTTGTGGTCGAGGAAGGTCTCGATGTCCAGGCAATAGAGGACGGCGCTCTTCCACCACTGGTCGGCCGTGTCGGTGATCCGCATGGTCAGCTCTCCTTGAGGCCCGGCAGCACGTGCTCGCCGAACGCGTCGATGAAGCCGGCCTGCTCCGGGCCGACGTGATGGCAATAGATGTCGTCGAAGCCGAGTCCGGCGTACTCCGCGAGCCAGTCCCGGTGGCGCGCCGGGTCCGCCGAGATGCGCACGTGCTCGTGCATCGCCTCGGGCGGGACGAAGCGGGCCATATCGTCGAAGGCCTTCGGATCGCGGACGTCCCAGGCGATCCCGGCGCCGAAGACGTTGGTCCGCCACTGATCGTGGGCGAGGGCCAGCGCCTCGTCCCCGGTCGGCGCCCAGGACAGATGGACCTGGAGGGAGATGTTCCCGCGGCCGCCGGCGCTGCGATAGGCGTCGATGATGGCTTTCAGCGTATCGATGGGCTGGTTGAGCGTGACCAGCCCATCGGCCCAGGCCGCGACCCGGACCGCGCTCGCCACCGAGACCGCGGGGGCGATCAGCAGCGGCCGGGGCTCCGCGCGCTCCCACACCCGGGCCTCGTGCACCCGGACGAGGCCGCGGTGGGTGACGGTCTCACCGTCGAGCAGCCGCCGGATCACCCCGACGCACTCCTCCAGGCGCCGTGTGCGGGCCTCCTTGTCGGGCCACGCATCGTCGGTGATGTGTTCGTTCATGTTCTCACCGCTGCCGAGCGCGATCCAGAACCGGCCCGGAAACATCTGCCCGAGCGTGGCAACCGCCTGCGCGGTGATCGCCGGGTGATAGCGCTGTCCGGGCGCGTGGACGCAGCCGAAGGCGAGGCCGGTGGTGGCCAGCGCGGCACCCAGCCAGGACAGCGCGAACCCGGAGTGTCCCTGGCGATCGCTCCAGGGCTCCAGGTGGTCGGAACACATGGCCATCTCGAAGCCCGCGCGCTCCGCGTGCTGCACGTCGGCGAGCAGCTGTCGCGGGCTGATCTGCTCGTGCGACGCATGGAAGCCGAATCGGGTCATGTCCGTCATCAAAACAGGGTTGGTCGACCCGCTCGTCACCGGGGTGGCTCTTTGTCGATCCCTGCCGGACGGTCAGGACTCCCTGTCAACTGGTCGATTCCGGCGGCCACGGGCGCGCCGTCCTGGTCGTTCCCGCCCGGGCGGCGCACGGTCTGAAAAGATGCGGCGCATGACCGAACTCCCCACGCACCCGGGCCTGCGTACCCACCGCGACGGCGACACCCTCACCGTCACGCTGGCGAATCCGGAGAAGCGCAACCCGCAGACCCCGACGCTGTGGCTCGCGCTGGAGCAGATCGCGACCGGCCTCGACCCGGCGATCCGGCTCGTCGTGCTCAACGCCGAGGGCCGAGACTTCTCGACGGGCCTGGACCGCGGGATGCTGTCGCCGGACGGGATGGTGGGCGAGCCCCGGGTGCTGTCGGTCGCCGCGAATCGCGGCCTGGGCGAGACCAGCGAGCTGATCCGTGGTTTCCAGCGCGCGTTCACCGCGTGGGGCGAGGTCTCGGCCATCGTCCTGGCCGCCGTGCAGGGCCACGCGATCGGTGCCGGCTTCCAGCTCGCGCTGGCCGCCGATCTGCGCATCGTCACCACCGATGTGCGCCTGGCGATGCGGGAACCGTCGTTGGGGCTGGTGCCGGATCTGGGGGGTACGCTGCCGCTGGTCCACGCGCTCGGCTATTCCCGTGCGCTCGAGATCTGCGTGACCAGCCGCTTCATCGGCGCGCAGGAGGCAGTCGCCTATGGGCTGGCGACGCTCGCAGTGCCGAACGAGGACCTCGAAAAGGTCACCGCCGAGGTGGCGGGGGCGATCCTGGAGATCCCCGACGCCGCGCTGCGGGAGACCAAGCAACTGCTGCGGGCGGCCGTGCACAACGGCGCTGAGGAACAGCTCCGGGCCGAGCGCGAGGCGCAGGCGCGGCTGCTGGTCGGCGTCGTGGGCAAGCACCTGGAGCAGCGGCCGCACGATCACGGGGGCCACGACCACGATCACGGGGACCGAGGGCACAGCCACTGATCGGTCAGCGCGTCGTCGCGATCGCGGACTCCTCGATCGGGATCTCCAGATCGTCGAGCAGGGCGCGGACCCGGATCTCGATCTTGTCGCAGATCCGCCGCACCTCGGTGACGTCGCGGCCCTCGGGATCGTCGACGTCCCACTTGATCACCCGCCGCGCCGGATAGTGCGGCAGATCGCAGCCCATGTCGATCACGATGTCGGCGGCGTCCTCGACGTTGAACGGGATGCCGGTCGGGAACTCACCGTCGATCTCGATCCCGCGCTCGGCGAGCACCTCGGCGACAGCAGGGTTCACACCGAGAGCCGGACGCATGCCTGCGGCCCGCACATGGACCGGCCGGCCGGCGAGCTTCTCGGTGAGGGCGGCAGCGAACTGGGAACGGCCGGTGTTGTGCACGCAGACGAACAGGATGACGGGCACGGGCTTGAGCTCCTGGCCGGCCGCGGCGGCGCGGGCAGCGAGCCGGTCGCGCGACTGCTTGGCGATCAGCATCCCGAGGAAGTCAGGTTTGCGCGCGGTCTGCTCGAGCGCGAGGCGGACTGTGGCGACCTCCTTCGCGACCACGTCGCGCGTGAAGGTGCCGGCATATCGATAGGCCAAGTCCTCGACGATGGCCTCATATTCGGCGTCGGAGATTCCCGTCATGTCACTTATTGTTCACCTTTTGTTAACCTAACGGAAGCGCTCAGGCCGTTCTCAGCATGCGGTGTTGCGAAGATCACATCCCGGCAGCACCGGCCTATTTGAGCAGCTTCGACAGGCGCCGGTCGGCCAGGGGCTTGCCACCGGTCTGGCAGGTCGGGCAGTACTGCAACGAGGAATCTGCGAACGACACCTGCGCGATGGTGTCGCCGCACACCGAACAGGCCTCACCAGTGCGCCCGTGGACGCGCAGGCCCGACTTCTTCTCGCCCTTGAGGTCTTTCGCGGCCAGGCCGGTGGAGCGGGTGATGGCATCGGTCAATTCGGTCCGCACGGCTGCATAGAGGGTTGCGCGCTGCTCCACGCTCAGCCCGCTGGCGGGCTTGAAGGGAGACAACCTGGCCGCGTGGAGGATCTCGTCGGAATAGGCGTTGCCGATGCCGGCGATCGTGCGCTGGTCGCGCAGCACCCCCTTGAGCTGGGCGCGGCCAGCCGCGTCGAGGATCGCGTCGAACACCTCGGGCGTGAACTCTTCGGCCAGCGGGTCCGGACCGAGCGTCGCGATCTGGGGGACCTCGGCCAGGTCCCGCACGAGATGAATCGCGAGCTTGCGCTGGGTGCCCGCCTCGGTCAGCTCGAAGCCGGTGTCGTCGGCGAGGGCGACGCGCAGCGCGAGCGGGCCCTTGCCCGGTCGGGCGGGCGTGGCGGCGACCTTGTCCTTCCACCGCAGCCAGCCGGCCCGGGCGAGATGGAACGCCAGCCACAGGCCGCCGGCGGACAGCCCGAGGAATTTGCCCCGGCGGTCGACTTCGTCGATCTCACGCCCGGCGAGCGCGGTGAGGGGGATCTCGTGGGTTTTGAGCGCGGTGAACGAGGCGAGCTCGACCCGGGCGTACGCCTTCCCCACGCAGCGCTCGGTCAGGAACCGGCACAGCGACTCGACCTCCGGCATCTCGGGCATGACTCAGTCTGTCATGA
>JAUNRO010000147.1 GCA_030544185.1 Propionibacteriaceae bacterium
GGCCGGCATCCGGCTTCGGCTTGGGCCGAGCATCGTCCGGGACGATCGCTCCCGCATACCGCCGCGCCAACCCACGCGCCGCCATCCCCAGCGAGGCACCGGCCCGCACCCCGCGCGATACCTTGCCACGCATCCCGCGGTCCTCGCGGAACTCGAGCACCGGCCAGTCGTGCTCGCGGGCATAGCGCTTCAGCCGCGCATCCGGGTTCACCGCCCGCGGGTTCGCGACCATGCTCAGCATGGGCAGGTCGTTGGCTGAGTCGGAATAGGCGTACGCCCGCGTCAGGTCATAGCCGTTCTCCGCAGTCAACCGTTTGATCGCGGTGGCCTTGGCCGGGCCGTGGAGCATCCCGTCGACCAACCGCCCCGTATAGCGTCCGTCTGCCCGCTCCGCCACCGTGCCCAGGCCACCGGTGAACCCCAGGTGGGCCGCACACAGCTCCGCGATCTCCACCGGTGAGGCCGTGACCAGCCAGACCTCGTGGCCCGCGTCGAGATGGCCGCTGGCCAGGGCGACCGCCTCCGGGCAGAACCGGCCGGCGATGCGCTCGGCGAAGATATCGGCGCAGTGCTGGGCGAACTCCGCCGTATCGCGGCCGCGGATCGCTGCTAGGGCTGCCTTCTGCGCGACCTGAGCGTCCGTCACGTCCTCCGTGCCAGTGGCGCGATAACGCGCCTCCATCGCGGCGGCGCGCACCAGCGTCCGCGCGGATACATAGCCGCGGTCATAGAGCCCGCGCCCGAGATGGATCAACGACGTGCCACGCAACAGCGTGTTGTCCAGGTCGAAGAAGGCGACGGGCGGGGCCATCTGGTCAGCCTAGCGGCCAGTGCCGAACCGCCACGCGGGCGCACTGGCCAACCCGGTCTGCCGGGGCTGCGCCCGCCGGGGGCGGCTGAGATGCCGGACGGCCGCTGTGCCACACTCGGGCGCATGGTTCACACCGACCTTCCCACCCCGCCGGCGTTGGTGGAGCCCAATCTGGCGGCAGTCATCCGGGCCCACGCTGAGGAGCGACCCTCCGTTGAGGCGCTGGTCGAGGTCGGGGAGCACGGCCGCCGTTCGCTGACCTGGGCCGAGTTCGATCGGGCGGTCACGGAGTCCGCCAGCGGGCTCGCCGGGCTCGGGCTGGCCACCGGCGACCGGGTGCTCATCGAGGCGGTGCACACGATCGACGGCGTGACGGCCTGGTTCGGTGCGTTGCGCGCCGGGCTCGTTGCCGTCCCCGTCAACCCCGCCAGCACGATGGAAGAACTGCGCCGGATCGCAGCCCACTGCCAGGCCGGCGTCCTGCTGGGTGACCCATTCATCGATCTCGCGGGCGTACGCACGGTTCCCCTCCCCGCGCTGCGCCTGCGCGCCGGCACCGAGCCCGCGGAGTCGCCGCGTGATCCGGAGGCGATTGCGGCGATCATCTATACGTCGGGCACGTCGGGCTCGCCCAAGGGCGCGATGCTGAGTCACCGCGGCCTGATCGCACACTGCACCGGAGCGTGGCGCCGCGGGATCGCGCGCCGGGACGCGACCGTGCTGTGTTGCCTGCCCCTGTTCCATGTGTTCGGCCTCAACGCCGTCCTCGGCGCCAGCGTGTTCGCCGGCTCGACGACCGTGCTCACCGAGGGGCTCACCGACGATCTGGCCGCGATCCTGCGGTCGGAGAAGGTCACCCACCTGCCGCTGATCCCTTCGGTGCTCTATCGGCTGAGTCTCGACCCCGAGCTCGTCGATGCGTGCCGCTCGCTCGACACGGTGACCAGCGGTGCCGCACCGCTGCCGGCCGCGCTCGCGGCGCACTGGCTCAAGCTCACCGGACGGCCCGTTCACCAGGGCTATGGCCTCACCGAGGCCTCGCCGGGAGTCGCCAACACCATCGGCATCGATTGGCAGGGCAGCAATCATGTCGGCCAGGCGCTGCCGGGCGTTGAGATCCGGATCGGCGACGGCAGCCAACCGAGCGAGCCCGCCGAGGTCTGGATCCGCGGGCGGAACCTGTTCTCCGGCTATTGGCCCGCCGGAGAGGGCGCACCGGACGCCGACGGCTGGTTCGCCACCGGTGATGTCGGCTATCTGGTCGGTGCGGACCTGTTCCTCGTCGACCGGGTGCGCGAGGTCATCATCGTGTCCGGATTCAACGTTTATCCGACCGAGATCGAGGAGGTCCTGGAGGAGCATCCCGATGTCGAGTCCGCTGCCGTGGTCGGTCAGCCTGACGAGAGGACCGGGGAGCGCGTGGTTGCCTTCGTGACCGGCGACGCCGTGCAGGCGTCCGCGGTGCTGGCGTTCGCAGCGACGCGGCTGGCCCGCTACAAGATGCCGTCCGAACTGCTGGTCATCCGGGCGATGCCGCGCTCGGCCTCGGGCAAGATCCGCAAGAACTTGCTGCGCGACCTGCTGGATCGCACCGACGAAGAAGACCTCTGAACCGCTGCCGGAGCGCCCGTGAGCACCCATTCCGCCGTCCCCGACCGACCGCGCGTCACCGTCCTCACCCGTGAGGGCTGTCATCTGTGCGATGAGGTCCTCGTGACTGTCCGCCAGATCTGCGCCCAACTCCGCCAGGACCTGGCCGTGATCGACATCGACCTGCCAGGGCATGAGGCGATGCGGGAGGAATACACCGATCAGGTGCCCGTGACGTTCGTGGACGGGCGGCGGTTCGATTTCTGGCGGATCGATGAGGTGCGCCTGCGGGCGGCGCTCGCCGAGCGTCCCGCGTGAGGGTTCGGCCCGGGCGGTTGTGCGGGCGTATGACTTTCACCCGCTGGGCGGGTTGAGATCACAGGGTGTTCGAGCGACACCTGGGCAGGCGCCATGCCCTTCGTTGTGGGGTCGGCGGTCGCGACCCCAGGTGCTTGTGCACTGATTCACAAGCGGACTAGGGTGGGCTTCCCCGAGTCAGGAGGCCGGTTGCCATGGGCGGAGATAGCCCGCGCGTGCCGCGATCGGGGTTGCCGACCGTCACCGTCGCCCGGCTGGCGACCTATCTCGGCGTGCTGAACGCCCTGGCCGATCGCGGGGTCGGCACGATCTCCTCCGGTGAACTCGCGGCCGCAGCGGGTGTCAACCCCGCCCAGTTGCGCAAGGACCTCTCCCAGCTGGGCAGCTATGGCACCCGTGGCGTCGGCTATGACGTCGCCTATCTGCGCTCCCAGATCGACCAGAACATCGGGTCCGCCGAGCACTGGCTCGTCATCATCGTCGGCGTCGGCAACCTCGGCCGGGCACTGGTCAACCACTCGGGCTTCCACTCCCGCGGCTTCCGGGTCACGGCGCTGTTCGACGACGACCCCGCGCTGATCGGCACGACTGTCGAGGGGCTGCGCATTCAGTCCATCGCCGACCTGCCCGAGGTCATCACCGACGCGCCCAACACGATCGGCGTCATCGCGACCCCGGCCGCGGCCGCCCAGGAAGTGGCCGACCAGCTCGTCGCGGCCGGGATCGGGTGCCTGCTGAACTTCACGGCCCTCGGTTTGACGCTCCCCCCGGAGGTCACCGTCCGGAGGGTCGACCTGGGTTCCGAATTGCAGATTCTGGCGTACCATCATCAAATGTCGCTGGCCGACGGGGTCACCGCCCCACCGATGGTGTCCGGCCTGACTGATTGACGGCCGCCTCCGGCGGGCGCAAGCGCAATGGAGGTGCACTGGTCCGTGAGCATCCTGGTCGTGAGTGTGTCGCACAAAACCGCTCCCATGGACCTGCTGTCCCGTCTCACCCTTCCCGCCGATGTCACCAGCAAGATGCTGCGGTCGCTGGTGGACTCCGAGCACGTTGACGAAGCCGTCGTGGTCTCGACGTGCAACCGCACGGAGGTCTATGCCGCGGTCAGTCGCTTTCACGGAGGCCTCGCCGCGATCACCGAGACCGTCGAGTGGGTCGCCGGGGTGAGCGTGGAGATGCTCCAGGACAACTGTGCGGTGTTCTATGACGAGGCCGCGGTGAGCCATTGCTTCTCGGTCGCCTCGGGGCTTGACTCGATGGTTGCCGGCGAACACCAGATCCTGGGCCAGGTGCGGCAGGCACTGAAGTACGCCCAGGCGGAGGGCACGGTCGGGACCGCGCTGAACGCCCTGTTCCAGCAGTCGTTGCGTGTTGCCAAGCGCGTCCAGACCGAGACCGCCGCCGGCGCCGCCGGCCGCTCCCTGGTGACCGCCGCGCTCGCGGAACTCACCGATCGCGGTGTGTCGGTCGGGGGCCTGCGCACGCTCGTGGTCGGGGCGGGATCGATGGCGGCGCTGGCTGCCCATACGTTGACCGACCGCGGCGCCGACGTCACCCTGGTGAACCGCACGCTCGAGAAGGCCGACCGGCTGGCCGACGCCATCGGCGGCACCGCCCGCCCGCTGGAGGAGCTCACCGAGGCGCTGACCGAGGCCGACATCATCGTCACCTGCACCGGTGCCCGCGGCCTGCGCCTGACCGCCGACGACCTGCGCCACACCCCCGTGCGCGGGGTGATCGACCTCGCCCTGCCGGCCGATGTCGCCGACGATGTCGCCACCTTGCCGGGGGTGACCCTGGTCAACCTCGACACCCTGGCCCGCCTGACCGGGTCCGATGGCATCGCCGACGGACTGGGAGCCGGGACCGCCGAGATCGCCGAGGCCGGCGGCCTCGTCGCCGGTGAGGTCAAGGACTTCCTCGGGCTCCGCCGTGCCGCGGCGGTCGCCCCGACCGTGGTGGCGCTGCGCTCCATGGCGCAGGACGTGATGGCTGCCGAAATCGCCCGCCTCAACGCGCGCGTGCCCTGGCTGGGGGACAAGGAGCGGGCGGAGGTCGAAGCGACCGTCCGCCGCGTGGTGGAGAAGCTGCTCCACCAGCCCACCGTTCGCGTCAAACAGCTCGCCGCCATGCCCGACTCACCCGACTATGCCGCAGCCCTTCGGGAACTGTTCGCCCTCGACTCGACCACCATCGAGGCGGTGAGCCAGACTCGATGAGCTCACCCGAGGACGGGGGTGGCGGCGCAGGCCAGCCCACGGTTGCCCACGAGCCCGAGGGCTGTCCCCTGGCCGACGGCGAGGCGGCGCCAACCGACGACGCGATCACCGTGCGGATCGGCGCGCGCCGCTCGCCGCTGGCGGTCGCCCAGGCCCAGTGGGTGCTCGACCGGCTGACCGCGCTCGGCGCGCGCTGCGAGCTCGTCGGCATCGACACCCAGGGCGATACCGATCGCCGCCACCTCACCGAGATCGGTGGCACGGGCGTGTTCGCGATGGCCGTGCGCGCCGCGCTGATCGACGGGTCGATCGACGTCGCTGTGCACTCGATGAAGGACCTGCCGACCGCGCCTGCGCCGGGGCTGGAGATCGCCGCGGTGCCCCAACGGGAGGATCCGCGCGATGTCCTGGTCGGCTGCCGGCTCGCCGACCTCGCCGAGGCCATGGTGATCGGCACCGGCTCGCCGCGCCGCCAGGCACAGTTGGGGGCGTACGCCGCGAAGCGCGGCCTCCGGCTCGAATTCCGCCCCATCCGCGGCAACGTGGACCGGCGCCTGGAGCTGGTCCGCACCGGTGCGGTCGATGCCACGCTGCTGGCGGCCGCCGGACTCAACCGGCTCGGCCGGCTCGCGAGCCTGGACCTGCCCCATGAGCTTCTCGGGCCCGAGGTGATGCTCCCGGCCGCAGCCCAGGGCGCCCTCGCGGTCGAGATCGCGACACCGGCCCGCCCGGGCGTACGCGAAATCGTGGCCCGCCTCGAACATGGCGGGACGCGCGCGCAGGTGCTCGCCGAGCGCGAATTCCTGCGGGTCCTGGAAGCCGGTTGCCTCGCCCCGGTGGGGGTGCTGGCCGACAATGGTGGCGGTCATGATACAACCGTCGATTTGACTATCCTGGCAGTTATTGGGAAAACGTTGTTGGACAACTCTGATTCCGGGGCTGCGACGACGTCTCTGCTGAGCGTCGAAGGGTCCGCCGGGACAGAAGAGTCGGTCGAGCTGGGCGCACGGTTGGCCCGCTCGGCGCTGCAGCGCATCAATGACGATCAATCCAGTGGGCCCGCACCGGACCTGCGCGGAACAGAACGCGAGTGATCACGTGACCACACCCAGCTCCCCGAAGATCGCCGGAACCGTGGCCGCTCCACCGACCGCGGTTGCGCGCGGCCGGGTGATCTTCGTGGGGACTGGACCGGGAGATCCGGATCTGCTCACCCTCGGAGCCGTCGCCGCCATCGCCGAGGCTGCTGCTGTCGTCCTCGACAGCGAACAACTGCGCAGCGTGTTCGATCATCCCGCGGTGAGTGTGGGGCCCGATACGGAGATCGTGGTCCTGCCCGTCCAGCCGAACGGCAAGATGCTGACCCCCGCGCAGCGGGCCAAGCAGGTGCTGCGGTTGGCCCAGGAGGGCAGCCGGGTCGTGCGGCTCGTCGCCGGCGACCCCTTCATGGACTCCGGCGTGGCCGACGAGGCGGCCGCCTGTGTCAGGGGCGGCATCGACTTCGAGATCGTGCCCGGGGTGTCCGCGCTGACCGCGGTCCCCGAATATGCGGGCATCTCGCTCGCCAACGCCGGCGGTCTCCACTTCGTCAGCGCTCCCGATCGCATCGTGAAGTCCCAGGCCGCGCAGTGGGCGACCCAGGGCACGCTCGTCATCTCCACCCGGGCCGGCCTGCTGGTCGAGGCCATCGAGGCGGCCCGCGCATCCGGACGTCCGGCCGACGAATCGTGTCTGGTCACCTATTTCGGCGGCTCCACCGAACAGCAGACGGTCGCCGCCGAGCTCGCCGATCTCACCGCAGCGGTCGAGTCGCGCGCGGTCGAGACCGAGATCGACCCCGACGAGCCCGCGCACCTCATGATCGGTCCCGCGGTCGAGCAGCGCGACGATCTGTCGTGGTATGAAACGAAGCCCCTCTTCGGCTGGCGCGTCCTCGTGCCGCGCACGAAGGACCAGGCGGGGCCCATGACCAACCGGCTGCGGACCTATGGTGCGCACTCCGAGGAGGTGCCGACCATCTCGGTGGAGCCGCCGCGCAGCCCGCAGCAGATCGACAAGGCCATCCGCGGTCTGGTCGAGGGGCGTTATGAGTGGGTGGCGTTCACCTCGGTCAACGCGGTGAAGGCGGTGCGGGAGAAGCTCGAGGACTATGGTCTCGACGCTCGCGCGCTGTCCGGGCTCAAGGTCGCCGCGGTCGGGAAGGTCACCGGCGGTGCCCTGCGCGACTGGGGCATCGAGCCCGATCTGATCCCCACCGGTGAGCATTCCGCCGCCGGCCTCGCCGCCGAGTGGCCGCCCTATGACGAGGTGCTCGATCCGATCAACCGCGTCTTCCTGCCGCGCGCCGATATCGCCACCGAGACCCTGTCCGCCGGGCTGGCCAAGCTCGGCTGGATCGTCGAGGACGTCACCGCCTATCGCACCGTACGCGCCGCCCCGCCGCCCGCGCCGACGCGCGAGGCGATCAAGAGCGGGCAGTTCGACGCGGTCGTGTTCACCTCCTCGTCCACGGTCCGCAACCTCGTCGGGATCGCCGGGAAGCCGCATGCGACGACCGTGATCGCGGTGATCGGCCCGGCCACGGCCCGGACCTGTGAGGAGCACGGCCTGCGGGTCGACGTGATGGCGCCCAGCCCCGGGGCGCTGGAACTCGCCGATGCCCTCGCGAGTTTCGCGGCCGAGCGGCGCGATGCGCTGGTGGCGGCGGGGGAGCAGGTGC
>JAUNRO010000148.1:0-1525 GCA_030544185.1 Propionibacteriaceae bacterium
GTCCTCAGCGGTGAAGTCGCGCTTGACGCCGGCCCAGCGGGGGTTCTCGTCCCAATCCTTTTGGAGTTCTGCGGCGCTCAACGGCTCAGTCATAGTGGTCGACTCCTGTCGTTATCTCATGTCCGCATCACTGCGAACGGGCTGATGACTCAACATTGGGCCAAGTTCGCGATGGAAGTTGGCGGTTTCGCCATGAAAAAAATGCAGAATTTGACTAATCTGAAAAAGTGACCCAAACCGAGTGGCCGCGACGGTCCGTAACCCCCGTGTCAGAGCATGTTTTCGACAGTTTTGCCTTGGGGCGACGTCTGCGTCACCTGCGCAAGGAGCGCCGGTTGACGCTCGCGCAGGTCTCCGCGGCGACCGGGATCGCCGTCTCCCAGCTGTCCCTGCTGGAGAACGGCAAGCGCGAGGCGAAGGTCTCGGCGCTGCAGAAGCTGGCCACCTGTTATCAAGCGACCCTCGCCGACCTGGCCTCGGAGGTGCCGAGCCGCCGCGCGCTGCTGGAGATCGAGCTCGAGCGGGCGATGGCCTCTCCTCTGGCCCGCCAGCGCGGCCTGCCGAAGGCCCGCATCTCGCCGCGGATGCCGATGGACACCCTCGAGGCCCTGGTCACGCTGCACCGCGAGCTGGCGCGCAGCGCCGAGGAACACGTCGCCACCCCGGAGGAGGCCCGTCGGGCCAACGTGGAGCTGCGGGCCATGATGAAGGACAAGGACAACTACTTCCCGGAGCTGGAGGCGACGGCCGCCCAGCTGCTCACCCGGATCGGCTATCAGCGCGGCCCGGTTTCCCAGCACGAGATCTCGGCGATCACCGCCCACCTCGGGTTCACCCTCCACCACGTCGCGGACCTGCCGCACTCGACCCGGTCGGTCACCGACCTCAAGCAGATGCGGATCTATCTGCCGCAGTCCCCCGGCGAGCACGATCCCCGATCGGTGCTGTTGCAGGCGCTGGGTCACTACATCCTTCAGCACAGCACTCCCCGCAACTATGGCGAGTTCCTGCGGCAGCGGGTGGAGACGAACTATCTCGCCGCGGCGCTGTTGATGCCGGAGACGACGACCGTGGAGTTCCTGCGCAAGGCCAAACAGGACAAGGAGCTCGCCGTCGAGGACCTGCGCGACCGGTTCGCGGTGTCCTATGAATCGGCGGCGCACCGGTTCACCAATCTGGCGACGAAGCATCTCGACATCACGCTGCACTTCCAGAAGGTGCACGAGTCCGGGATCATCTACAAGGCCTATGAGAATGACGGGGTCGCTTTCCCGACCGATCACACGGGGGCGATCGAGGGTCAGCCGTTGTGCCGCTATTGGACCGCGCGGCAGGTCTTCGACGTCACCGACAAGTTCAACGCGTTCAATCAATACACCGATACGCCGGCGGGGACGTTCTGGTGCACCGCCCGCGTGGAGACCGGCCCGTCCGGCACCTTCTCGACCAGCATCGGCATCCCCTATGTCCAGGCCAAATGGTTCCGGGGCCGAGAAACCCGCAATCGGCACACGTCGACCTGCCC
>JAUNRO010000148.1:1535-7638 GCA_030544185.1 Propionibacteriaceae bacterium
CGGCCGCGACACCCGCGCGCGGTCGAAGTCGGGCTGCCCCGACGAATCCTGTTGCCGCCGGCCGCCGCGCGCGCTCGCCGAATCCTGGGCCGGTCACGCCTGGCCGTCGGCGCGCGCCCACTCCCACCTGCTCGCCGCGCTGCCTCCCGGCGCGTTCCCCGGGGTCGATGAGACCGAGGTCTATCGGTTCCTGGAGGCCCATTCGGGATCGTGAGTACGCCGCGGGCTCCGCTGCGCGGGCGGTTTCCGCGTAACCACCCGAGCCGACCCTGATCCAACCCTGAGCCGGGAAGCGCCCGGGGGTGCGATCCCGTTGTTAGGATGGACCGCCCTCACGGGACCCCGTGACGGCCCGTCACCCGCTGCGCCCGCTCCGGGCCTGCGGACCTGAACTGGCGCTCAGCGCCGTGACCCGAGAGGATCACATGCAGTTCAAGACCATGGTCAGCGGCAAAATTCACCGGGCCCGCGTGACGGCGGCAGACCTCCACTACGTGGGGTCGATCACCGTCGACGAGGACCTGCTCGACGCCGCCGGCATCGACGTGTATGAACGCGTGCAGGTCGTGGACATCGACAACGGTGCCCGCCTGGAGACCTACACGATTCCCGGAGCCCGGGGCTCCGGTGAGATCCAACTCAACGGCGCAGCCGCCCGGCTCGTGCAGCCCGGCGACCTCATCATCATCATGGCCTATCAGCAGGTGCTCACCCCCGTGCCCGGCGACTGGCACCCCAGGGTGGTCCTCGTCGATCCGCGGGACAACAGCATCGCCGAGGTGATCACCAGCCGCGAGGATCCGCACGCGTTGCGAGGAGCAACGCTCATGCCCGGGTTCGAGAGCGAGATCGCGCGGTGAGTGCGATGCGAGTGTCGATCCGGGACATCATGGCGCAATACGCCGCGGGTGAGCGCCTCAGCATGGTCACCGCCTACGACTACACGAGCGCGAAGCTCATCGACGAGACCGCCATTCCGCTGATCCTCGTCGGGGATTCCCTCGGCATGGTGATGCAGGGGCGTGATTCGACCTTGCCGGTCACGATCGACGACATCGTCTATCACACCCGCATGGTGCTGCGCGGCGCCCAACGCCCGCTCGTCGTCGCGGACCTTCCGTTCCTGACCTATGCCACTCCAGCCGACGCGCTCCGTTCCGCTGGCCGGCTGATGGCCGAGGGCGGCGCCCAGTCGGTGAAGCTCGAAGGCGGTGTGACACAGGCGGAAACGATCCGCACGCTGGTGGCCGCGGGCATTCCCGTGATGGCGCATCTCGGCTTCACGCCCCAGTCGGTGCATCAGATCGGGCTCCAGGTGCAGGGCAAGAACGCCGCTCGCGCGAAGCAACTGTTGGCGGACGCCGAAGCGGTCCAGGAGGCCGGCGCCTGGGCGGTCGTCCTCGAGCTCATCCCGGCACCACTGGCCGCCGAGATCACCAAGCGGGCGTCGATCCCCACGATCGGCATCGGCGCGGGCGTCGAGTGCAGCGGTGAGGTGCAGGTCTGGCACGACATCCTCGGGCTCTATGAGGAGGTGAAGCCGCGACACACCCGGCGGTTCGCCGATCTCGGCCGGGCCGTGGTCGAGGCGCTGACGGCCTATGACGCCGAGGTCCGGGCGGGCACCTTCCCCGGCCCGGAGAACAGTGCCCGGCTCGATCAGGCGATCCTCGCCGAGGCGATCGATGAGCCGGTCGTCACCGAGGAGCGCGAGGCGGAGGTCCGCCGATGAAGGTGGTCACGACCCGGGCCGAGCTCGCCTCGGCCCGGGCGGGGTTCGACGCCCTCGCGCTGGTGCCCACGATGGGTTTTCTGCACGAGGGGCATCTGAGCCTGGTTCGCCGCGCCAAGGCGGACCACGGTTCGGTTGCGGTGTCGATCTTCGTGAACCCGACCCAGTTCGGGCCGAACGAGGACCTCGCGAGCTATCCCCGTGATCTCGACCGGGACCTGGCGCTGCTCGCCGAGGTGGGGGCCGACCTGGTGTGGACGCCCGGTGTCGAGGACATCTATCCACCCGGGTTCTCGACCTATGTCGATGTCGAGGGGGTGACCGATGTGCTGGAGGGCGCGGAGCGCCCGGACCACTTCCGCGGCGTCGCCACCGTGGTGAGCATCCTGTTCCACGCGGTCCGCCCGACCGCGGCCTATTTCGGGCAGAAGGACGCCCAGCAGTCCGTCGTGCTGCGGAAGATGGTCCGCGACCAGGCGATGGCCATCGACCTGGTGATCTGCCCGACCGTGCGCGAGGCCGACGGGCTGGCCATGAGCAGCCGCAATGCCTATCTCGACGACGCCCACCGCGCCGCGGCGAGGGTGCTCATCCGCAGCCTGCGCGAGGCGGAGGCGGCGTGGCGGGACGGGGAGACCGACGCCGATGCGCTGCGGGACCGGATGCGGGCGGTGCTCGCAGCCGAACCGCTCGCGCAGGTCGGCTATGTCAGCGTCGCCGACCCCGACACCCTGGCCGAGCTCGACACCGTCGAGGCGGACCGCGGCGCGCTCGCCTCGCTCGCGGTGCGCGTCGGGAAACCGCGGCTGATCGACAATCTGGTGCTGCCACCTCGCTGAGGCCGCCGACGGGGTGTCGGAAAACAGGTTCAGGGGCCCAGCGCGACCGCCGTCGCGACGGCGGCGATGGCCGCCTCATAGCCCTTGTCCTCGGCCGAACCCTCGAGGCCAGCCCGGGCGATGGCCTGCTCCTCGTTGTCACAGGTGAGGACGCCGAAGCCGACCGGCACCCCGGTCCGCACGCTGACGTCGGTGAGTCCCGTGGTGGCGGCGGCACAGACATAGTCGAAATGGGGCGTCCCCCCGCGGATCACCACGCCGAGCGCCACCACCGCGTCGTGCGCGGGTGCGAGCCGGGCAGCGGCGACGGGCAGCTCGAACGATCCCGGGACCCGGAGCTCGGTCACCGCCGTGACTCCGGCGTCGGCGAGGCCGCGCCGGGCGCCGTCGAGCAGGCCGTCCATGACGACGGTGTGCCAGCTCGCCGCAATGATCGCGACGCGCAGGCCCGCCCCGTCCGGGGCGAGGGAGGGGGCACCGTGGCCGGCCATGTCAGGCTCCTTTCCGGGCGGTCGGCAGGGCGCCGGTCGCCCCCTGCCCCAGGTGGTCGTGGCGATCGCGCCACGCCACCAGACCGGCGATCGTGATCACCGGCAGCCCGTGAGCGGCACCGAGGGCGAGGGTGGCCGCGCAGCGCTTCATCGTGCCGTCGTCGTTGACGAGCTCGGCGATCGCGCCGATGGGGGCGAGCCCGGCGAGCCGGCACAGGTCGACCGCGGCCTCGGTGTGGCCGCGCCGGGTGAACACGCCGCCGGGGCGGGCGCGCAGGGGCACGAGGTGACCCGGCCGGACGAGATCGGCCGGGGTGGCGGCCGGGTCGGCAAGGACGCGGAGCGTGCGCGCGCGGTCGGCGGCGGAGATGCCGGTGGTCACTCCGGTGGCGGCATCGACCGTGACCGTATAGGCCGTGCGCAGCCGGTCCTGGTTGTCGGCCACCATGAGCGGCAGCGCGAGCGCGTCCGCGACCTCATCGGGCAGCGGCGCGCACAGGAAACCCGAGGTGTTCCGGATCGTCCAGGCGACCCAGTCGTCGGTGACCGTCTCCGCGGCCAGGACGACGTCGCCCTCGTTCTCGCGGTCGGCATCGTCCAGCACGAGCACCGGCCGGCCGGCCCGCAGCGCCGCGAGGGCGGCAGGAATGGCGGCAAACGTCATCGGCCGGTTCCCGGGGTGAGGAGACGCTCCACATATTTCGCGAGGATGTCCACCTCGAGGTTCACCGGATCGCCCGGCTGCTTGCGGCCGAGGGTGGTGAGCTCCAGCGTGGTCGGGATGAGCGAGACCTCGACATAGGCCGCGTCGTCGTCGCGGCCGACGCCGGAGACAGTGAGCGATACGCCGTCGACGGTGAGGGAGCCCTTCTCCACGACATAGCGCGCCAGCAGCTCCGGCAGGTCGATGCGGACGACCTCCCAGTTGTCCCCCGGCGTGCGGGAGCGGATCATGGCCGTGCCGTCGATGTGGCCCTGCACGATGTGCCCGCCGAACCGGCCGTCGGCGCGCATCGCGCGCTCCAGGTTGACCGGGTCGCCGACGCTCAGGGCACCGAGACTCGAGCGGTTGAGCGTCTCCGCAATGACGTCGACGGTGAACGTCTCCGCATCGTGCTCCACGACGGTGAGGCAGACCCCGTTGACGCTGATCGAGGCACCACGAACGGTGTCGCTGACGACGAGTGGGCCACGGATGGTGAGCGACGCCGAGTCGGCGCCGCGATGGAGAGCACGGACCTCGCCGAGCTCCTCGACTATGCCGGTGAACAATGTGACTCCTTGCGGATTGCGGTCAGTTGGTGATTGGTGCGCCGGCGACATCGGCGACGACGATGAGATCGGGATCGGCCGGGCGGACCTCGCGGATCACCAGGCGGCGGGCCTCGGTCAGGGTGCCCACCCCGAAGTCGGGCAGCGTGAGTCCCGCGCCCAGCAGCATGGGCGCGAGGTGCCAGACGATCCGGTCGACCAGGCCGGCCCGCAGGAAGGCCGCCGCGAGCGTTGGTCCCCCCTCGAGCAGGACCTGGCGTACGCCCCGGTCGTGCAGGGCGGCGAGCGCCGCTGCGGGGTCGCGGTGGCGCAGGTGCAGGGTCGGGGCGGCATCGTCGTGCAGCTGCGCGTCCGGGGGCAGCTCCCGCTCGCCGAGGACCACCCGCAGCGGCTGGCGGGGCGGGACCTTCGCCGGCTCGTCGAGCCGGACCGTGAGCGCCGGATCGTCGGCGTGCGCAGTGCCCGTGCCGACCATGATCGCGCCGCACCCCGCACGGAGGCGGTGTCCCTCCATCCGGGTCGCGACCGAGGTGATCCAGCGGCTCGTGCGGTCGGCCGCAGCGCTGCGCCCGTCCAGCGAGGTCGCGGTCTTCCAGACCACCCGGGGCCGGCCGTGGCGCATCGCGAAGGTCCAGGCGTCGTTGAGGGCTTCCGCCTCGGCAGCGAGGTGTCCGCCGACGACCTCGACGCCCGCCGCGCGCAGCCGGTCGGCACCGCCGTGGGCGACCGGGTTGGGGTCGGTCTGGGCATAGACCACCCGGGTGATGCCCGCATCGATCAGCGCCTGTGCACAGGGTCCGGTGCGGCCGGTGTGGCAGCACGGTTCGAGGGAGACATAGACGGTGCCACCACGCGCCCGGTCACCCGCAGCCGCCAGTGCCGCCGACTCCGCATGCGGGCTGCCGGCCCCGCGGTGCCACCCCTCGCCCACGATCCGGCCCGCCCCATCGGTGACGACCGCGCCGACGCGTGGATTGGGGTCCACGGCGGGGCCCCGGCCGGCCAGCGTCAGCGCGCGCAGCAACGCGAGGTGGTTGACGGGTCTGGCCTGTTGGCCCTTGTCCTGCTTCATCACCCTCCGCTCGCCGTGTGAGCTCCGGGTGGATGGGCGGCAACGGATCCGGCGGGGCCTGCGGGCCAGGACGCGCCGGGAGCCCGGCTCGCCCTGCGCCCGGCCAGCCGGCCGGCGCCTGCGCCGTCGCGGGCCCGAGGGGCCGCGACCCGTGCTGCCTCCCATCCGGACTTTCACCGTCGGTCCTGGAATTCCACCAGGTCAACCGGACGCTGCTCCCTGCCTGGCTGGCACGGGCTGCGACCGGGTCGCGGACTATTACCGCCGGTTCGGACTTTCACCGACCCCGGAGCACGTTCTTCGCCTCACCATAGCGGGTGACGCGCCGGGGGACGACCACCGGGATCGGCGCCGGCCGGCGCGGGGCGCACGGGTGAGCGCCGGGTGGGCAACCGGGCGGCCCGGCCGTAATCTTCGGGCTATGGAAGTCTTGCCGCTGGTGTTCACCTCGGGGTGGGCCTCGGGTCTGAACGCCTATGCCACCGTGCTGGTGCTGGGCCTGCTCGGCCGGCTGGCGGGCTTCGACGCCGTCCCGGACGGCCTGCAGCGCACCGATGTCCTGATCGTGGCCGGGATCCTCGCGCTGATGGAGTTCTTCGCCGACAAGATCCCTTATGTCGACTCGGTCTGGGATGCGATCTCCACGGTCATCCGCCCGGTCGCGGGGGCCACGATCGGGGCCCTCATGGCGGGTGCG
>JAUNRO010000149.1:0-2744 GCA_030544185.1 Propionibacteriaceae bacterium
CCTCCTCGGGCGCCTTGAAGTCGGGCTCGGTCTCCGCCAGGTCCTCGCCGTCGTGCTCGAGGGTGGCCCCGACCGGGGCTCCGGCGGCTGGTGCGGCCGCATCGTCGTCGACGTCCACGACATCGGCGAGGATGATCGTGATGTTGTCCACACCACCCTCGCGGTGGGCGGCGTCGATCAGGACGTCGAGCACATCCTGCAGATCCTCGTGGTCGGTCAGCGCCTCTTCCAGTTCGTCATCCTCGACGAGCCCGCACAGGCCGTCGGAGCAGAACAGCAGCCGGTCGCCTGCCTCGATGTCGACCAGCTCGGTGTCCGGGTCCGCCGCAGGCTGGCCATTGAGCACTTTGAGGAGCAGGGAGCGGTGGGGATGATAGGCGGCCTCGTCCGCGGTGAGCTTGCCCTCGTCGACCAGGGACTGCACCCACGAGTGGTCGTGGGTGAGCCGGTGGATCTCGTCGTCGCGCAGCAGATAGGCCCGCGAGTCGCCGATGTGGACCAGTCCCAGCTGCACCCCGTCGAAGAGAGCGGCGGTGACCGTGGTGCCCATGCCCTCCAAGGAGTGGTCGTCCGCAGCGAGGTCGGCGATCTTCTCGTTCGCGTTGTGCAGGGCGCCAGCGAGCAGCTCCAGCATCTCATCGCCGGTGACTTGCTGGCCCTCGGCGCCGCGGTCGGCCCTGCGCAGCTGCTGGACCGCGACTGCGGAGGCCAGATCACCGGCCGCCGCGCCGCCCATCCCGTCGGCAACGACCAGCAGACGCTCCGAGGCATAACCGGAATCCTGGTTGTTCTTGCGCACCAGGCCGATCTCGGAGTGGGCCGCATAACGGAGCTGCAGGGTCATGGGTCAGGCTTCCAACTTCAATTGCGTTCGCCCGATCCGGACGGTGTCCGCCAGGGTGATGGTGGTCGGGACCGTGATGCGCTGGCCATTGACATAGGTGCCGTTGGTGGAGCCGAGATCCTCGACATACCACCCACCCGAGTCGTCGGGCAGCACCCGTGCATGGCGGGTGGAGACATAGTCATCATCCAAGATGATCTGGCAGTCCGCACTGCGGCCGATCTGAATCTGACCGTCGTTGAGATCGGCCGAGATCCCCTGTTGCTCCCCGGCGACGATCGACAGCCGGCGCGGCGACCCCTTCTTGATCCGCTGCCGCCGTCGGCGCTTGTTCGGGTTGTCCAGATCGCGGGGCAGCTCCGAGGCCGGCACCGTCCGGCCGAACAGATCGGTCTTGATGACGCCGGCGCACGACAGCACGAAGGCCCACAACAACGCGAGGAAGAGGACCTTGAGCAGCGTGACGGCGATCGCGGACATGGGTCGATCAGCCTCCCGAGGGTGCGTGCACCAGCATGCGTGTGGAACCGATCTCGATCCGCGTCCCTTCGTGCAGGACGGCGTGGCGGACCTTCTTGCCGTCGACCGTGATGCCGTTGGTCGAGCCGAGATCGACGATCTCATAGTCGAGGTCAAACCCCAGCCCGGCCACCTTGATCTCGGCATGGCGCCGGGAGATGCCCGGATCGTTGATGCGCAGATCCGCATCGGAGCCGCGCCCGATGACCAGGCCCGGGGGCACCAACGGGTGGCGTACCCCATTCACCTCGATCACCATCCGCGAACGGTGCACCGCCGCCGAACTCCCGCTCTCCGGCTGGGCGTCGCTGACCTTGGCCACGGCCTGGGACTCGACGGTGAACTTGCCCGTCGGCAGCTCGGGCACCAGCTCGAAGTGGAGCATGATCGGGCCGTTGAACACATAACCCATGTTCTGGGCATGACTGCGCAGCTCGGGGATGATCTCCCCGGTGAGCGTCTTGCCATAGGGCGTCAGCCGGTCGTAATCGTGCTGGGACAGGCCGACGATGAACTCGTTGGGCACCAGCTTGCGGTCGCGGGAGAGCAGCTTCGCCTCGGCGTCGAGCTCCTTCTGCAGACGCGCGGCGATCTCCACCGGCTGCACATCGCCCTTGAAGGCGCGCGCGAAGACGGTATTGACCGCGCCCTCGATGCCCTTCTCCAGACGGTCAAGGAAGCCCACCAAACCCACCTCAGTTCTCTCGGCGGGGCGCACCCATGGGTGTGCCCGGCTCGCCAGCCTAAATCCTATTGTCGGGGGCACAAACCTGCAGACGCGGATTTGAGCTTCCCGGCACGGCGCACTTTGATAACTTTCTTGGCCGCAGTGCTGTTCCGGGGCCCGATCACGCCTCGGACGGGTCGGTCAGCATCTCCCTGGCCCTCGCCTCCTCCACCAGGTGCCGCTTCTGTTCGCGCGTGTGCGCGAGCTCGGCCAGCCACGCGGCCTTGTCCGCGTTCACGCGGGCCAGAGCTGCCCGCTTCTCGGCCTGGTCGATCGAGTCCTTCGCGGGGTTCTGGCCCCGTTGGACCCGGATGCTCGACCGGGCGACCTCCGCGTCCTCGGCGAGGGCGGAGGTGACCGACTCCTCGGTGTCGGCCAGCGAGGTCTCCAGGGCCTCCGCGGTCATCAATTTCGCGAGCTCGGCGCGCATGTCGGCCGGTGACCAGGCCGGCTGGGGCCAGCCGAGGTCCATCTCCACCATCGTGCGGGTGAGGATCTCCAGGATGGCTGCCCGCGCATACCACTTGCGGTCCGACGGGATCACGAACCACGGCGCATGGTCGGTCGACGTCCGGGCGAACACGTCCGCATAGGCCTCCTGATAGGCCGGCCACTGCGTCCGCGTCCGCAGATCGTTCTCCGAGAACTTCCACC
>JAUNRO010000149.1:2754-7594 GCA_030544185.1 Propionibacteriaceae bacterium
CCTCTCCATCAGGCGCACTCCCTGCTCGTCGTGCGAGACCATCAGCGCGAACTTGAGCACGGTCGTGCCGTTGTCGACCAGGTCCTTCTCGAATTTGTTGATCTCCTCGAATCGCGGCTCCCACTCGTCGCGGGGGACCAGGTCGTCGACGCGCACGACGAGAACGTCCTCATAGTGCGAGCGGTCGAACAGCCCGATCAGGCCCGGCCGCGGCAGGGCCTTCTTGATCCGCCACAGGTAGTGATGCTTGCGTTCCTCCTCGGTCGGCACCCCGAACGAGCGCAGCGCGACCCCCTGCGGGTCGACCAGCGACATCACATGGCGCGCGACGCCGCCCTTTCCTGCCGTGTCCAGCCCCTGCACCACGCACAGCACCGAGCGTTCGCCGCCGCCGCGGCCTTCGGCGAACAACCGCTCCTGCAGCTCCGACAGCAGCTTCCCCCGGGCCTGGGTGAACCGTCTGGCGTCCGCCTTTTTGCCCGTGAACCCCCGCTTGCCGCGCCGGTCGAAGTCCTCGATCGAGAACTCCGGGCCCACGCGCAGGACGTCGCGGGGATCCTCGCTCCACCAGGTCTGGTCGGACATCACTGTCACCTCATCGTTCGCTGTTTGCCTGTCCAGTGGGGCAATTCTGCCTGGGCGGACAACCTCGCGCTCTCGCACCGAGGTCCGGGTCGGCGTCGGGGCCCAGGTTTCCCTCGGCCTGGGCGTGGGCGCTTATGTGCGCCGGCGGACGATCGCCACCCGATGCGCCGCGGACCCCATGCTCTCAATGATTTTGCTCCATACCGCGCCGGGTGCTAAGGTCCTCTGGTTGTCGGGCCCAGGCCCGATCTGCGCGAGTGGCGGAATTGGCAGACGCGCTGGCTTCAGGTGCCAGTGCCCCTTGGGGCGTGGAGGTTCAAGTCCTCTCTCGCGCACGACGACCACAACCGCTCCGGCCGGGTCACCGATCGGAGCGGTTTTTTCGTCCCCGGGCGGCGCTCGCATCGAGCGCTGAGCCTCAGGCCAGCAGCACCGGCACGTTCATCACCAGCACCCAGCCGGCGACCGCGAACACCAGCACGCTGAACGCGAGGTTGAGGTGACGCGGCGCCACGCGTTGGGCGATCCTCGCTCCGAGGACGCTGCCGATCGCGCCGAGCACGCTGAAGACGCCGATCACGAGCCAGTCGATCTCGAGCCCGCTCGCCGCACGGGCCGCGAGCGCGGTGGCGCTGTTGATCGCGATCACCACCAGGGACGTCGCCACCGCGGCCGGCATCGAGAACCCGAGCGCGAGCACCAGGGCCGGCACGACCGCGAAGCCGCCGCCCACGCCGAAGAACCCGGTGAGGAGGCCGACGGCGGTGGCGGTGAGAAGGAGTACGCCGAGTCCGCGCGGGCGGGCGCCGGCCTGCGGATCCTGCTTCTTGGCGCGCTGGCGCAGCATGACGGCCGCGACCACCAGCATCAGCAGGCCGAACATCGTCATCAGCACCTCAGGCGGGGCCAGCATGGACAGCCGCGAGCCGGCGAGTGAGCCGACCACCCCGGCGGCGCCGAAGATCACGCCCTGCTTGAGCTTCACATTCCCCGACGCCCAGTGCCCGGCGATGCCCACGAGAGACGTCAGGCCGATGATCACCAGCGATCCCGTGGTCGCTGCGGACGGCGGTTGGTGGAGCAGATAGACGAGGATCGGCACGGTCAGGATCGCACCCCCGCCGCCGAGCGCCCCCAGGCTCAGGCCGACCACGAGCGCCAGTGGCGCCACCCATATCAGGCTCATCGCGACCTCCTTCGCTCTACCCCCAAAGGAATATACCCCCTAGGGTATAATGGTCGCATCGCAAGGACCACCCGAGAACGAGCGCGAAGGAAGGGCCATGATCTTCAAGCAGTACTACCTGGATTGCCTCTCCCAGGCCTCCTATCTGATTGCCGAGGAGTCGACCCGGCGAGCCGTGATCGTCGACCCGCGGCGCGACATCGCCGAATACCTGGCGGACGCCCAGGAGCAGAACCTCACGATCGTCGGGGTCATCAACACCCATTTCCACGCCGACTTCGTCTCCGGCCACCTGGAACTCGCGCAGGAAACGGGCGCGTGGATCGGTTATGGCCGGGCCGCGAACCCCGAGTTCGAGATCCGCTCACTGGCCGACGGCGACCGGATCGATCTGGGCGGGGTGCAGCTGGGGATCATGGAAACCCCGGGGCACACGCCGGAGTCGATCACCGTCTTGGTCTATGAGCGCGCCGAGGACGGGGTTCCCTATGCGGCCCTCACCGGGGACGCGCTGTTCATCGGCGATGTCGGTCGCCCGGACCTGCTGGCCTCGGTCGGTCTGACCGCCGAGGAGTTGGGCAGCATGCTCTATCACTCGATCCAGACCAAGCTGATGGGCCTGCCCGACGAGGTGCGGGTGTTCCCGGCCCACGGTGCCGGTTCGGCGTGCGGCAAGAACCTGTCCACCGAGAAGCAGTCGACGATCGGCGAGCAGCGGCGGACGAACTATGCCTGCCAGCCGATGAACGAGGCGGAATTCCTCGCCGTGGTGACCGAGGGGCAGCCGGCCGCGCCCGGCTACTTCCTCTTCAACGCGACGATCAACAAGCAGGCGCGGGAGATCCTCGATGCCGGGGCCAGCGTCCCCGCGCTCTCGGACAATCAGGTCGCGGACGCCATCGGCGCCGGTGCGGTGATCCACGATGCGCGGCCGGGGGATGAGTACGCCCGGGGCTATCTGCGCGGTTCCGTCAGCATCCCGGCCGATGGCCGGATGGCCGAGACCGCGGGCATGGTGTTCACCCCCGAGCAGCGCATCGTGGTCATCGCGCCGGAGGGCACCGAGCAGCAGATCGCGACCCGGCTCGCGCGAATCGGCTACGACCAGGTCGTCGGCTACATCCCAGAGCCCGACGGTTATCTGCTGCGCCACCAGGACCAGGTCGAGCCGGCCAGCCGCCTGCGCGTGGACCAGCTCGAGCGGGTGCGCGAGGACGTCCAGCTCATCGACATCCGCAACCCGGGCGAGGTCGTCGATGGCATGGTGCCGGGTGCTGTTCACATCCCGCTGCCGCAGTTGCCGACCCGGGCCGCCGATCTGGCGCAGGACAAGCCGACCGTGCTCTATTGTGCGGGCGGCTGGCGCTCCGCCGTCGGTGCGAGTTTCCTGCGCAGCCGGGGCTTTTCGGATGTGTCGGATCTGCTCGGGGGCTACACCGCCTGGTCGGCCCAGCACGCTCCCGCGAGCTGAGGTTCAAACCGAGCGATGACGATGAGCCAGAACAGATCACCGATCGCGGGCCGGCAGCCTTCGAGGAGAGCTGGCGGCCCTGCAGACGGGCGCGGGTGTCCTCCGATCGGATGACCTGACGTCGGCCTGATCGGTCGATCCGGACGGCGGGCCCCGCGCGGGATCCTGGATCCATGGGGTTGATCGAAGTGTCCGGGCTGACGAAGAGCTATGGGGCCAAGCAGGTCCTGCGTGGCATCGACCTGAGTGTCGCCGAGGGTGAGATCGTCGGTGTTCTCGGACCCAACGGCGCGGGGAAGACCACGGCCGTCGAGTGCATCGGCGGGCTGCGCCGGCGCGACGGCGGCACGATCACGGTGGCCGGCGCCGACCCGGCCACCGAGCCGCCGGGCTTGCGAAGACTCGTCGGCATGCAGCTCCAGCAGTGCCGGCTGCCGGCGAAGATCACAACCGCCGAGGCGCTGGACCTCTTCGCCAGCTTCTATCCCGATCCCGTGGCGACCACCGAGCTCCTCGAGCGGTTCGGTCTTGCCGACCAGGCCCGGACGCGGTTCGAGAAGCTCTCCGGCGGGCAGCAGCAGCGGCTGTCGGTCGCGCTCGCGCTCGTCGGGCGCCCGCGCATCGCGATCCTCGACGAGCTCACAACCGGCCTCGACCCGGCCGCCCGGCGCGACATCTGGGCCTACCTCCAGGACCTCAAGACCGCCCGGACGACCATGCTGCTCGTCACCCACTCGATGGAGGAGGCCCAATTCCTTTGCGACCACGTCGTGATCATCGACCGCGGCGTGATCGTCGCGCAGGGCACGCCGGACGAGCTCGCCGCCGCCACCGTGGAGCAGCAGACGTCGTTCGACGCGGACCTGGCCGGCCCTCCCAGCGCTGAGGAGCTGATCGGCCTGCTGCGCGCCCTCCCCGGCGTCGTCACCGTCCGCAGTGCCGATGGCCGCATCGTCGTCGACGGCGATGCCGACAGCCCCCAGACGATTCTCACGGCGCTGATGGATGTGGGCGTGCGGCCCAGCCGCCTGCGCGTAATCCAGCCCACCCTCGACGAGGCCTATCTGCGACTCACTCAGGAGAACCGATGAACGCCACCGCGGCCCTGCTCCGCAACGAGGCTCGCCTGCTCGCCCGGACCCCCGCGGGGGTCATTCCGGTGCTCCTGCCGACGCTCGCGGCGCTCGTCATCGCGGCGATCCCGGCCGCGCGCGAGCCGAATCCGGTGTTCGGCGGACTGAGCGTGGCCGGTGCATACACGCCGACGCTCATCCTGTTCGCGATGAGCATGGCGACGCTCGTGGTGCTGCCGCAGATGCTCGGCAGCTATCGCGAGCTCGGGTTCCTGCGCCGGCTGCGGACGACGCCGACGTCGCCGGCGGCGCTGCTCGGCGCCTATGTGATCGTGACCAGCGCGCTCAGCCTCGTGGTCTCGCTCATCATCGGTGGGGCGCCGGCGCTGTTCGGTGCGACGGCCATCGAGCGCCCGCTCGGCTTCGCCGCAGCCGTGATCGTCGCGTTGCTGCCGTTCCTGGCGCTCGGGCTCATGCTGTGCGCGGTGATCTCGAACCCCAAGGCCGCCGCCGGGATCGGCAATG
>JAUNRO010000150.1 GCA_030544185.1 Propionibacteriaceae bacterium
CGACGAAGTGACCTGGAAGCTCGGCGTCTTCTCGTCGTGGAACGGGCACAGGCCCTTCAGGGAGCCGCCACCAGCATTGCGCAGTGCGACGGCCGCACCGACGATGTCCTCGATCTTGGCGCGGCTACGCACCTCAGCGACGTCGTCGTCCGAGATCCTGCCAGTCCTACCCGCCACGGCCGCGAGTCTACGCGGGGGCACCGACAGGCCGGCCGCTCACCACCACCCGCGCCCAGCGCTAGCCCACCCGGAGATCGCGGCGGCCGACGAGGGCCGCGGCGGCGCCGGTCCCGAGCAGGGCCCCGGCGGCGAGACCACCCGGCACCGGTCCGAGCCAGGCACCCCAGTCCGGCGTCCCCATTCCCGCCTCCGGCGTGTGCCCCAGCAGGCTCAGGTCCACCAGCCACTGGGGCAGGTCCACCAGCGTCCCGAACAGCACGGTGAACCCACTCCAGGCGATGACGAGCCAGATCAGCGACGCCCGGCGCGGGGCGAGGCCGGCCAGCAGCGCCGTCAGCCCGATCGCCGCCAGGACGCCCGGCGCCTCACCGAGGGTGGCGGAGAACGCGTACGCGAGGGGTTCGCCTCCGTCGAGCTGGGCTTCTCCGATCAGTCCCATGACGACGGCGGCGCCCGCGAGCAGGCCCACCGACACCACGGCGGCGACGAGCACCCGCGCCAGCAGCGACCGCCAGCGCCGGATGCCGGTGGCGAGCTCGTGAACCAACCGCCCGCTGGCCTCCTCGCCCCGGAAGCGCAGCACGAGCACGGCGCCGGCGATCATCACCAGGAGGGCGACGAAAGTGCCGAGGAAGGCGAAGTAGGCCGCGACGGGGTCGGCCGGCCCGCCCAACTGCTGCATGAGCTCGCCCGTGACTGGGTCCGTCGCGATCGCCGTCACCAAGCCGTCGGTCATGGATCCGAACAGTGCTGCGGTCCCGAGGACCGCCAGGCTCCACCCGAGCACCGACCCTCGGGCGCTGAGCCAGACCCAGACCTCCGGGGTGGGTACGCCGAGTCCGCGGGTGCTGCGGCCGGCGCCGGGGACCAGGGCGGAGCCCAATTCGCGGCGCCGCGCGAGCAGCGCCGCCACGATCCCGAATGTGGCTGTGATCGCCGCCATCGGAAGCAACGCCCAGAACCAGTCATCGGTATAGGGCGCGACGACCGACTTCCAGCCGAACGGCGTCAGCCACTGCAGGACCTCCGCCCACCGGCCACTCCCGAAATCCGCGACGACGCGCTCGGCGAACCCGACCGCGACCGCCGTGAAGGCCCAGCCGCGGGCGCTGCGGGCATCGGGGCGGAGCTGGGCACAGATGACCGCCCACAGCCCGCAGCACAACGAGGCCAGGAAAGCCACAGCGCCGAAGGCCAGCCCGCCGCGGACCGTGAGTTCGGCGATCGTGGCCGACTGGGCGACCAGAATCAGCGCCGAGCCACCACCGACGGCGGCGCAGGCACCGGCCAGCACGGTGATGGCCGCGCCGAGCGGGACACCCGGGCGCACGCCGACCGACCGCACCAGCTCCAGCGTGCCCGCGTCCTCCTCCCCGCGGGTCATGGAGATCGCGAGCAACACCGCCATCACCGCAGCCAGGATGATGAGATAGCTCCCCGTCTCCCACGCGAACAGCTGGCCGAGGGTGCCCGGATCGGGAAGTTCGCCATAGAGCACCTTCGAGCCTTGGGTCGACTGCAGTTGCTCGACCAGGACCGTCCGCGACCCGGGGTCACCATAGCTCGCTTCATAGGACGGCGCGGTCACCGCGACGAGAGTCAGGAGTCCGGCGATCCAAGCCAGGAACGCGATGCGGTGCCGGCGCACCAACAGCCGGATCATCGCGCCGCCACCTCGTAGTGGCGCAGGAACAAGCTCTCCAGACTCGCCGGTGTCACCGATACGTCCGTGGCGCCGGCGCGTGCGATCAGCCCCAGCACCTCCGGCAGCTCGTCCCGGCCGATGTCGGCGATCAGCTGGTCATCGCTCACCACGGGCGCCCAGCGTCGCAACTCGTCGGCCAGCCTCGGCACCGGCGGGCCGCCGACCGCGACCTCCAGCGCGGCCAGGTGCCGGAGCTGGGCGAGGCTGCCCGATTCCACGATCCGGCCGTCGCGCACGATCGTCACGTCGGTGCACAGCCGTTCGACCTCGGCGAGGATGTGGCTGGACAGCAGCACGGTCCGCCCGTCGGCCGCAGCCTCGTCGATGCACTGCGCGAACACCGTCTCCATGAGCGGATCAAGCCCGGACGTCGGCTCGTCGAGGATCAGCATCCGGGTCGGCGCGGCCAGCGCCGCCACCAGCAACACCTTCTGGCGGTTGCCCGTGGAATAGGACCGCACGCGCTTCGACGGGTCCAGCGCGAACCGGTCGATGAGTTCCGCCTCGCGTTCGCGATTGCGTACGCCGCGTAGCCCGGCCAGCACGTCGAGCACCTGGCGTCCGGTCAGGTTGGGCCACAGGGCGACGTCGCCGGGGATGTAGGAGACCTGGCGGGTGACCTCCGCGGGGCGTAGGCCCGGGTCGAGCCCGAGCACCCGCACGTGGCCCGAGGTGGCCCGATAGAGCCCGAGGAGCACACGGATGGCGGTGGACTTGCCGGCACCGTTCGGGCCGAGGAAACCGTGCACGGTGCCGGGTGCCACGGTGAGGTCGACCCCGTCGAGCGCACGGAGGGAGCCGAAGGTCTTGACGAGGTCGCGGACCTCGATCGGGTCGGTCATGAGTCGCGTCCTTTCGATGGCGCCGACGGGGCCGGTGCGGCTTGCGGGGTCGAGGTCGATGGGGTGGGGGCCGACGCCCCGGTGGCAGCCGGGGCGGGACCGTCGATGAGCGCGATCACGTCGGTGACGCTGCGGCGGATGACCTCCTCCTGGCGGCCATCGCTGCAGACGAGGACCGAGAAATTCACCAGCGCCGCCATCGACCTCGGCCGGCGGGCCCAGGCGGGAAGGATGTCGAGCATGCCCGCAGTGATCTCCCGGTTGTCCGCCGACCATCGCACCATCGTGGCGACGAGGTCGTCGATCTCCGCGCTCACGGCGTCGGCAGGGAGCTCTGCCAAGCGTGCATAGCGGGTATAGAAGTCCACCACCATGGCCAGGTCCTCGGGGGTGAGGGCGTCGATCAGGTGGGTGACCCGTTTGGGCATCAGCCCGCGCTGGGCGAACATCTCCGCCAGCCGGCGTTCCCGCTGGAGCACCTTGCGCGCGCCGGGGTCGGTGGCCGCCGCGGCGATCCGGTCGTAGAACGTCTCGAGGGCCGCCGGCAGCGCGGTCAGCTCACGGCCCTCCTCGGCCATCGCGATGAGCGCCGAGATCCGCCGCCGTTGGGACTGCAGCTGGGCCATCCGCTCGTCGATGCTGCGCCCGGTCGCGCGGAGGTCCCGCAGGCTGGCGGCGTAGGCGTGCGGCTCGGGCACATCGGTGTCCAGCTCGCTCCGTTCCTCGGCTGCCAGCAGGTCGGCCACCGCGTCCAGCGACAACCCGGCGTCCGCCAGCCACCGGATCCGCAGGATGCGGGCGATGTGGTCGAGTCCGTAGTCCCGTCGGACCCCGCGGCCCACCGGCACGGGCAGCAGCCCGATCTGGTGGTAGTAGCGGATGGTCCGCACGGTCGTGCCGGTCAGTTCGGCGCAGTCTGAGATCCGCATGACCCATTCTCGTCATGTGACGTTGCGTCATAGTCAAGGCCGCTGATCGGACGTTCGGTTGTGCCCCTGACCGGACCCTGAGCCGCACCCGGGACTACCCGCGCCGGGGCAGACGGGCGGCCTCCCCGCGTGGTTGGGTCGAGCCAGGCCTCATGAAGGAGAGCTCCCGTGTCGCACTCATCGCCCACCGGCTATCGCAACCCGCACGATCCGTCCGACCCCGAGCCCTGGGGTCCGGCCGAGTCCCTGCCACCGCGCCCGCCCCTCGCCCCCACGGCCCAGGCGGTCCCGGAACGGCGCACGCCGGGGCCGGGCCGCAAAGCCGCCTGGCTCGTGCCCGTCGGCACCGCTGTGTTCCTGGGCGCCTGGTTCGGCTCCGGGATGCTCCGCAGCGATGTGACCACCGAGATCCCCGTCCCCGTCGAGGACGTGCAGGTCACCGCCGCGACCACGGCCGTGTCGGTCCACTATGCCGACGTGCCCACCGCCCGCATCGTCGAACTCAACAAGCCCCGCGGCAGCCAACTGGAGCACCGCGTGGTCGATGGCGAGCTGATCGTGGAGCACCGCACCAGGAGCGGCATCACGTTTGGTCCGTCCTGGGGCCAGGAGCTGGAGATCGTGCTGCCCACCGCCTCCGCACGCGACACCCCCGATGTCGTCGTGCGCACCAGCACCGGCAGCATCGCGGTCGACGGAGGTTTCGGCGCGACGGATATGACGGCCACGACGGGCTCGGTCCGGGCCGCCGGCTCGTTCGAGGCGGTGCGCGCCAAGGTGACCACGGGAAGCATCGAGATCGACGGCACCGCCCCGTCGGTGGCCGCCGAGGCCACGACCGGCTCGGTGGACGTGCGCGTCACGGCAGCCCAGGACGTCGACGCCAAAGCGACCACGGGGTCGGTCGACGTCACGGTCGACGGCCCCCAGCCCAACCGGGTGACCGCGCGCACCACCACCGGAGGCATCGATCTGCGCCTGCCCGGCGGGAGCTATCAGGTCGAGGCGAAGACCACCACGGGCAGTGTGGATGTGGGCGTCCCCGAGGATCCCGCCTCGCCGCACCGCGTCCAGGCGGAGGCTTCGACGGGCTCGGTCCGGGTGCGGTGACCGCGCCCGATCACTGGCGCCGATCGATGCCCTGGGGCAGCCTCTCCTCGGGCCAGCCCAGAACCCGCACGGCCGTGTCGAACGCATAGCGGTCGGTCATCCCACCGATCCAGCTGACCGCGGCATGGATCGCCTCCGGGCTACCCGGATCGGCCGCGACGCCCTTGCCGATGCCACTGGGCCGCTCGGCGAAATGCTCCACCATCGCGCGGAGCACCTGCACCACGGCCATCGCCTGGGCGGCCGACTCGGGCCGGGTATAAATCCGCTCATAGTTGAACGCGCGCAGTCCCGCAAGGGCTGCGGCGGGTTCCTCCGTCATCCCGATCTGGCCGGTGTCCTCGACCGCATCGATCACGGCGTGCACGAACGTGCGCAGCTGGCTCCGCCGCGTCCGCCCGCAGATCTCGGCGACATCGCCCGGGATGTCGCCGGCGGCAACGATGCCGGCCCGGATGGCGTCCTCAAGGTCGTGCGCGCAATAGGCGATCCGATCGGCCCAGGAGACGATCTCCCCCTCGACCGTCGCGGGCGCGGGGCGCGACCAGGAATGGTTGCGGATGCCGTCCAGGGTCTCCCGGCACAGGTTGAGTGGCGCGAGCACGACGTTCGCGCCCCAGGGCCCGTGGTCATAACCACCGGGGACATAGGGATCGAACGCGTCCTCGGAGGCGTGCCCGCCGGGGCCGTGGCCACAATCGTGGCCGAGCGCGATCGCCTCGGTCAGGCTCACATTGACCCCGACGCCGCGCGCGATCGACGTGGCCACCTGGGCGACCTCCAGCGCATGGGTGAGCCGGGTGCGTTCGTGATCGGCCGGGTGGACCACCACCTGTGTCTTGCCGGCCAGCCGCCGGAATGCGGTCGAGTGGACGATCCGGTCGCGGTCGCGTTCGAAACAGGTCCGCTCCGGGTCGGGCTCCTCCTCGACCGGCCGATTGCCCGCGCCGCGCGCGAGAGTGGCGCCAGGCACGAGCAGGGCAGCCTCCCGTTCCTCACGGAATTCGCGGCCACGGCGCGACCCGAGGCGTACGCCCGCGGCAGAATCGCGATGAGCGCGGACCAACGCGGACTCGTGGCGGTGACCGGCCATGGTGGCGGCCCATTCGATGGCACGGGGCAGCGGATCGGACATGGAGCTCCTCGGATCGCGTACGCCCCAGACCCTACTCACCCACAGCCACCGTGATCCACGCACGCGGGGGGCGCCGACGGCGCAGACGGCCGGGCCCCGGCCTCGCTCGCGACCGGGGCTCCCGACCTGGGCTCGGTGAACCCGTCAGGGCGGCCGGATCAGTACTTCACGCAGACGTTCGTGAGCTCGGTATAGAACTCCAGGCCATGAACGCCGCCCTCACGACCGATGCCGGAGTGCTTCATGCCGCCGAAGGCGGTGCGCAGGTCACGCAGGAACCAGCTGTTCACCCACACGATGCCGGCCTCGAGCTGCGGGGCGACCCGGTGCACCCTGGAGGCATTGGCGGTGAAGAAGCAAGCGGCGAGACCATAGTTGGTGTCGTTGGCCAGCCTGATGACCTCGTCCTCATCGCTGAACGGGATGAGCGCGGTGCACGGGCCGAAGATCTCCTCGGTCGCCACGCGCGAGTCGTGCGTCAGGCCGGTCCAGATCGTCGGCTCGACCCAGGAACCGCCATCGCGCTCGTCGCCGAACTTCGGCGTGCCACCACCGGTGATGACGGTCGCGCCCTCCTCCTCGGCGAGCTGGTAATAGGACAGGACCTTGTCGCGGTGCTCGTCGGAGACGACCGGGCCGAAGTTGGTGGCCTGGTCGTCCGGATAGCCGTAGGTCAGCTGGTTCTCCGCGTAATCCTTCAGCCGGTCACGGACCTCGTCGAAGATCGACTCGTGCACATAGACCCGCTCGGTGCCGAGGCACACCTGGCCGGTGTTGAGGAAACAGGAACGCCCCAGCTCCCGGATGGCCAGATCCAGGTCGGCGTCCTCGAACACGATGCCCGGGTTCTTGCCGCCCATCTCCATGGATGTGGCCTTCAGGGTCGGCGCGACCGCCTCGAGGATGATCGAGCCGGTGGCGGTCTCGCCGGTGAAGGTGATGCCGTCGACGTCCGGATGCGAGGTGAGCAGCGCACCGGTCTCACCGAAGCCGTGGACGACGTTGTAGACGCCCTCGGGGACGCCCACCTCGTTCATGACCTCGCCCATCAAAGTGGCGGTCGATGGGGTGACCTCCGACGGTTTGACGACCACGGTGTTGCCGCACGCCAGCGCAGGACCGGCTTTGAAGGTCATCAGCAACAGCGGCAGGTTCCACGGGGAGATGATGCCGATGACGCCGCGCGGACGGCGTACGCCATAGTTGAGCGCGCCAGAGCCGTCCGGCGTGTCCAGCTTGAAGGTCTCGGTCGGGTGCTCCTTGATGACATCGGCGAACGCCGCGAAATTGGCGCCGCCGCGTGGGATATCGACATGCGACGCGATCGAATAGGGCTTGCCGGTGTCAAGCACCTCAGCCTCGAGGAACTCGTCGAAGCGCTTCTGCACGCCCTCGGCGATGGCCTTGACCATCTTGGAGCGATCGGCCTGCGACATCTTGCCCCACGGGCCGCCCAGCGCGGCGCGGGCTGCCGCGACGGCCGCATCGACCTCGGCCTGGCCGGCCTTGTGCGCCTGCGCAGTGACCTGGCCCGTGATCGGATAGAGGACGTCGAAGGTCTCGCCGGTCTCCACATAGGTGCCGTTGATGAAGTTCGGCAGCTGCCGAACGATGATTTCCTTGGCCACGGAAAATGTGTCCCTTCTTTGGGATATCGCCGGCCACGTGCAGCCCATGGCCGATTGGTTTCG
>JAUNRO010000151.1 GCA_030544185.1 Propionibacteriaceae bacterium
GCTGGTGGAGTGGGTCGCCGGAGGCTCTCGTGGGCTGGTGGAGTGGGTCGCGGGAACCCTCGTGGACTCGGCTACGCACACGGACCTGCACGAAATTTCGCGCGCTACTTGGCCGCGCCAACTAGTAGGCATAAACTAGTACTAGGCAAGAAAGCCCACCGGAGGTGCACGATGGCCCGCAAGAAAGACGATGAGCTCTCCCAGCTGCGCAAGGGCGTGCTGGAGATCGCCGTGCTGGCGCTGCTGCGTGGTCGCCCGCACTACGGCGGCGAGCTGGTCGACGCCCTGGCCGAGCGCCCGGGGCTTGCGGCCGGGGCCGGCACGATCTATCCACTGCTGACCCGCCTGCGCAGCTCGGGCTGGGTCGCCACCACGTGGGAGGAATCCCCGGTGGGCCCGCCCCGCAAGTACTACACGCTCACCCCTGCGGGTCGCGCCGAGTTCACCCGGCTCACCGCCGCCTGGCACCAGCTCGCCGGCTCGCTCACCACCTTGTTGGAGGAGTCATGAATCCCTACACGATCGAGGTCTCCCGTCACCTCACCGGCCTGCGCCGCGGCGATCGCGAGGCCGCCCTGGCCGACCTGGAGGAACTGCTCGCCGGGGGAGTGACGCCCGCGGAGCTCGGGCCGGCGCAGGAGTACGCCGCGGCGCTGCGCGAGCAACTCGGACGCCCTGCGCCCCGGTTCCGCCTCCCCGGCAGTTTCTGGCCGGACCGGGCCGCCCGCGCCCGGTGGTGGGACCCGGGGAATCCCCGGCTGTTCGTGCCGCGGGCGTTCGGTCTGGGCTGGGACCTGAACGTCGGGACCGTGGCCGTCCGCCTGGGCTGGCTCCGCCCCGACGACGCGGATGCCGACGTGTTTGCCGCGATCCCGGACGATGTCCGCCGCGCCCAGCGCGGCGTCCCCGTCGTCCTCGCGGCCGCCGCCGCGCTCGGGGCGGCCCGGCTGTGGCGCCAGGGGCCGCGCATCCCGGTCAACTTCGACGTCGCCGGCCGGGTGAACCGCTGGGCCGACCGGCGGTGGCTGCTCCCGGTCGTCGCCGCGACGGGTGGGCTCGCTGCCTGGGGCGCCCGGGACGCCGACCACGAGGACGCGGTCGTGCAGCCGGCGCTCGCCACCTCAGCGACCGCGCTCGCCGTCGCCTATGTCGCCACCGCGCTCGCCAGCAGCGCCCGCCCGGATGCCGCCCGCTGGTGGGTCGGCCCGGTCGCCATCCTCACGCCCGTCGCGGCCCAACTCGCCGCCACGGTCCTCCCGCTGCGGGCCGGCCTGGCCCGCGTCGCCGAGAACTCCGACCGATGACCAGGCGTCCCCGTCCGAACGCCACCATGCGCTCACTGGTGGCCTACATCCTCCTCGCCCACGGCTTGGCCTGGCTGGTCTGTCTCCCGTTGTGGCTGGAGCCGGGCCTGCGGCGGCCCGTCGTCTTCATGGTGTGCGCCACGGTCATGATGTTCACCCCCAGCCTCGCGACCCTCCTGGTGCTGCGCCGCGGTGAGCGCCGGTCCTGGCGCGATATCGCGCGGTTGCTCGGCCTCGGCATGGGCGGCACGCCGGGGCACCTGCTCACCTGGCTCGGCCTCGTCGCGCTCGCGGTCTATCTGGTGGTGTTCGGCGCGCTGATCACGAGCGTCTGGCTGGGCCAGTTCGACGCCGATCTCGGCTTCTCCGGCCTGCGCGAGCTGCTGGCCCAGGATCCCCAGGCAGGTGCCATCCCCATCGGACTGATGGTGGCGATCATGCTCGGCGGCGCGCTGGCCAACGGCGCGCTCAACACCATCCCCGCACTGGGGGAGGAGGTCGGTTGGCGGGGGTTCATGTTCGGAGAATTGCAGGCCCGCTTCGGGGCCTCCGTGGCGGTCGTCGCCTCCGGAGTGATCTGGGGACTGTGGCACGCGCCGCTGATCCTGCTCGGCTACAACTATCCGCTGCATCCCTACCTCGGGCTGTTGGCCTTTTGCGTGGTCTGCACGCTCATGACCGGCGTGCTGGCCTGGGTCCGCCAGCGCTCGGGCTCGGTGTGGGCGGCGGCCTATGGGCACGGGCTGTTCAATGCCCTGGCCGGTTCGGCCATGGTCGTGTTCCAGCGCGCCGGGTCCGAGGTCGACACCCTGCACGCCACGATCCTGGGTTGGTCCGGCTGGTTCGTCCCCGCGATCCTCGTCGTCGCGCTGCTGATCGCCGGCGCCTACACCCCCCTCTCCCGAAAGCCGGCCGGGCAGCGTACGCTCGGTCACGACATGGGGTCCGGAGGCGCAACGGGGCACTCCCGGACCACCAGGAACTAGCGGAGCCGGGAGGCGGGCATGGGTCTGGGCAAGGTCGTGCTGGGATGGCCGGTGCTGCGTCAGTTGACGTCGGGCGATTTCCTCGGCCGCGGTCCCGCGGTGACGAGTCCCACCACGGGTGAGCTGACCTCCCGCACCGAGACCGCCGACTCCGTCGCGCGCAGCGTCTGCCCCTATTGCGCGGTGGGCTGCGGTCAGCGGGTCTATGTGAAGGACAACAAGGTCGTCCAGATCGAGGGCGACACCGACTCGCCGATTTCCCGCGGCCGCCTGTGCCCCAAGGGCGCGGCGAGCGAACAGCTCGTCAACGCGCCCAACCGCGTGACCAAGGTCCTCTATCGCCGCCCGCACGGCACCGAGTGGGAAGAGCTCGACCGCGACACCGCGATCGACATGATCACCGACCGCTTCCTCGCCGCGCGCCGCGACCATTGGCAGGACGCCGACGACGAGGGCCGCCCACTCAACCGCACGATGGGCATCGCCGCCCTCGGCGGGGCGACGCTGGACAACGAGGAGAACTACCTCATCAAGAAGTTGTTCACCGCCGCCGGCGCGATCCAGATCGAGAACCAGGCGCGCATTTGACACTCCGCCACGGTTCCCGGTCTGGGAGCCTCGTTCGGGCGCGGCGGCGCCACCCAGTCGGTGCAGGATCTCGCGAACTCCGACTGCATCGTCATCCAGGGCTCCAACATGGCCGAGTGCCATCCGGTGGGGTTCCAGTGGGTGACCGAGGCGAAGCTGCGCGGTGCCCGGGTGATCCATGTCGATCCGCGGTTCACCCGGACCTCGGCGCAGGCCGATCGGCACATCCCGATCCGCATCGGGGCTGACATCGCGCTGCTCGGTGGGCTGATCAACCACGTGCTCAGCAACGACCTGTGGTTCGGTGATTACGTTCGGCACTACACCAATGCGGCGACGATCGTGTCCGAGGACTTCGCCGGTGCGGAGGACCTCGACGGGTTCTTCTCCGGCTTCGATCCCGAGACCAAGTCCTATGACCTGACGAGTTGGTCGTACGCCGAGGCGGGCGGTGGCAAGATCAACGGCGCGGGCGGCGGCCAAGAAGATGGCGAGGAACTCGCCGAGGCGGCCGAGCCGCAGGCGCTCGGCTCCGGCGGCCCGCCGCTGGAAGACGCCAGAGTGCTGCGCGACGAGACGCTCACCGACCCGCGGTGTGTGTTCCAGATCCTCAAGCGCCACTATGCGCGCTATACCCCGGAGATGGTGAGCGAGGTGGCGGGCATCAGCGCGGACGACTTCGCATACCTCGCCGATGCCATCACCCAGAACTCCGGCCGGGACCGGACCACGGCCTTCTGCTATGCGGTGGGCTGGACCCAGCACTCCGACGGTGCGCAGATGATCCGGACGGCCGCGATCCTGCAGTTGCTGCTCGGCAACATGGGCCGCCCCGGCGGTGGGATCATGGCGCTGCGCGGGCACGCGTCGATCCAGGGGTCGACGGACATCCCGACGCTCTACAACCTGCTGCCGGGCTATCTGCCGATGCCGATGGCGGGCAAGCACGACACGTTCGCCGACTATGTGGAGGCAGCCGGGTCGAAGCAGCAGAAGGGGTTCTGGGCGAACGCGGATGCCTACACCGTGAGCCTGCTCAAGGCCTGGTTCGGTGAGCACGCGACCGAGGAGAACAACTACTACTACGACCGGCTGCCCAGGCTCAGCGGCGCACACGGGACCTATCAGACCGTGCTGTCGATGCTGGACGGCGAGATTGACGGATACTTCGTGCTGGGACAGAACCCGGCCGTCGGGTCGGCCCACGCGCGCATCCAGCGCAAGGCGCTCGCGGGGCTGAAGTGGCTCGTGGTCCGGGATCTGCGGCTGATCGAGACCGCGACGTTCTGGAAGGACTCCGCGGAGATCGAGTCCGGCGAACTGGTCACGACCGATATCGCGACCGAGGTGTTCTTCATGCCGGCGGCGACGCACGTGGAGAAGGCCGGCACGTTCACCCAGACCCAGCGGCTGGTGCAGTGGCGCGAGAAGGCGCTCGATCCGCCGGGGGACTGTCAGGCCGATCTGGAGTTCTTCTATGAACTCGGCCGGCGGATCCGCGAGCGGCTCGCCGACTCGACCGATCCGCGCGACCGGCCGCTGCTCGACGTGACCTGGGACTATCCGCTCGACGAACACGGCGAGGTCGTTCCCGAGTCGGTCCTGCAGGAGATCAACGGGCGCTTCGTCGGTGGCGAGCGCGACGGCGAGTTGCTGTCGAACTTCAACGAGATGCGTGCCGACGGGTCGACCTCGGGCGGCTGCTGGATCTATACCGGGATCTTCGCCGACGGCGTCAACCAGGCCAACCGGCGCAAGCCGGGGTCGGAGCAGGATGAGATCGCGAGCGAATGGGCGTGGGCGTGGCCGGCGAACCGGCGCATCCTCTACAACCGGGCGTCCGCCGATCCGGATGGCAAACCGTGGAGCGAGCGGAAGAAGCTGATCTGGTGGGACGAGGAGGCTGGTCAGTGGAGCGGTCCCGATGTGCCCGACTTCCCGCTGAAGCTGGCTCCCGGGACGCGTACGCCCGAGGGCGTGGGTGGCCCCGCGGGACTGTCGGGTGACGACGCGTTCATCATGCAGGCCGACGGCAAGGGCTGGTTGTACGCCCCGCGGGGGCTCGTCGACGGGCCGCTGCCGGTGCACTACGAGCCAGCGGAGTCGCCGGTGGCGAACCCGCTCTATGGGCAGCAGACCAACCCGACCAAGGAGACGTTCCCGCGGCCGGACAACCGGATGGTCTCCGGGGCGACGGCGACGGAGGTCTATCCCTATCTGTTCACGACCTATCGCCTCACCGAGCACCACACCGCCGGCGGCATGAGCCGGTTCCTGCCCTATCTGGCCGAGCTGCAACCGGAGATGTTCTGCGAGATCTCGCCGGAGCTCGCCGCGGAGCGGGGCCTGGAGAACGGCGGCTGGGCGACGATCATCAGCCCGCGGGCGGCGATCGAGACCCGCGTGCTCGTGACCGACCGGGTCCGGCCCGTCACCTCCGGTGGGCGGACCGTGCACCAGATCGGGCTGCCCTATCACTGGGGCGTCGGCGATCGTGCCGTCGTGGCCGGGGACGCGGCGAACGACCTGCTCGGCATCGTCCTCGACCCGAACGTCCAGATCCAGGAGTCCAAGGTGGGCATGTGCGACATCCGGCCCGGCCGCAGGCCCCAGGGGGCTGCGGTGCTGGAGTTGGTGGCCGATTATCTGCGCCGGTCCGGGCTGGAACCGGGGGCGGAGGTCACGACCGGCCGCGCACCGATCGACCCGGCGGTGCCCGACGACGCGTCCCTCGAGGCGCTCACCCCCGAGCAGGAGGCGTAATGGGTTTCTGGCGCCAACAGCTGTTCGGCCCCACCGATCCCGCCCGGGACGCGGCCTGGGACGCCCGCCCGCCTCGCAAGGGCTTCTTCACCGACACCTCGATCTGCATCGGTTGCAAGGCCTGTGAGGTCGCGTGCAAGGAGTGGAACCGGGTCCCGACCCGGCAGCCCAAGGAGGACGACCAGCACGGTTATGTCCGCGCGCTGAGCGGTCATTCCTATGACAACTCCGGCCACCTGGGTGCGGACACGTGGCGACACGTCGCGTTCATCGAGCAGGGCCCGGAGCAGCTGGAGAAGGCTCGTCGCAGCGGTGCTGTCGATCTCGGGATGCCGGGCGTACGCTCCGCGACCGGCGCGAACGCGGTTGCCGGAGCGGCGCAGGCCACCGGGCCGGTCACGACCGCCGGCGGTGTGGCGACGATCGATCCGGTCGCGCAGGACGCCGGGCTGCCGCCGGTGCGCTGGCTGATGAGTTCGGATGTCTGCAAGCACTGCACGCACGCGGGCTGCCTGGACGTGTGCCCCACGGGCGCGCTGTTCCGCACCGAGTTCGGCACCGTGGTGGTGCAACCGGATGTGTGCAACGGCTGCGGCTATTGCGTCGGGGCGTGCCCGTTCGGGGTGATCGGGCGGCGCACCAACGGACTGGTCGAGATCGGCGACGGCACCCAGGGCACGCCGGTGAATGCGGGCGTGGCTCAGAAGTGCACGCTCTGCTATGACCGGATCCGAAACGATCAGACCCCGGCGTGCGCGCAGACGTGCCCGACGACGAGCATCAAGTTCGGCGACCACGACGAGATGGTGCGGTTGGCGCGCGAGCGGCTGGAGGTCCTGCACGCCCAGGGTCACACCGAGGCGCGGCTCTATGGCGCCAACCCCGATGACGGCGTCGGCGGCACCGGATCGATCTTCCTGCTGATGGCAGATGTTCACGATGGCGGGCGTCGCGGGGACCGCGCTGATGGCGACGGTCGTCACCGTGTTCGCGGGGTTCGCCGGAATCGGGAGGCGCCGATGACCACGCGTCCGTTCGACGACGACCGGCCGCCCGAGCCGCCGCGCAGGCCGGGGCGTCGCAAAGGGCGCCGGCGTGGCGACCCGAATGCGGTGGTGCCGGAGCCGGAGTTCCAGAGCTATTACGGCAAGAACGTCGTGCAGGCGCCGCCGTGGGAGTGGCCCATCCCGGCCTACCTCTTCCTCGGCGGACTCGCTGCCGGCTCGGGTCTGGTGGCAGCCGGCGGTCACTTCACGGGCCGCAAGAAATTGCGTACGCGGGGTCGGTGGGCGGCGATCACCGCGACCGCGCTCGGTGGTGCCGCGCTCGCCGGCGACCTGGGGCGGCCCGAGCGCGCGCTCAACATGATGCGGACGGTGAAGCTGACCTCGCCGATGTCGGTGGGCTCGTGGATCCTGGCAGCGTTCGGGACGTTCGCGGGCGCCGCCGTCGGCATGGAGGTCGTGCGGAAGTGGCTGCCCGGCGAGGGCCCGGCCGGTTGGACGGTCGCACTGATCGACGGTCTGACGGCTGCGGGTTCGGCGTTCTTCGCGCCGCCGCTCGCGGCCTACACGGGTGTCCTGCTCTCCGACACGGCCCTGCCGACGTGGAACGAGGCCTATCGCGAGCTGCCGTTCCTGTTCGTCAGCTCCGGGATCGCCGCCGGTTCGGGGCTCGCAATGATCACGACCCCGCCGTCGGAGACCGGTCCCGTGCGGACGCTCGCGGTCCTCGGAGCGGCCGCGGATCTGATCGCGGGTGAAATGATGACAACACGACTCGGGGAGCTCGCGGAGCCCTATCACGAGGAACCCGCGAAGACCTATCACACGGCGTCGAAGATCCTGACGGCCGCGGGTGCGGTCGGCGCCGCGGTGCTGGCCGGCACCCGTGTTGGAGCCGCGCTGTCCGGTGCTGCGCTGATGGCGGGG
>JAUNRO010000152.1 GCA_030544185.1 Propionibacteriaceae bacterium
CATCTCACCAACGCCGAGTTCCTGGCCCGCCCGCTGCGGCTGACCCCGGACGAGGTGCTCCCGCTGATCCTGGGCCTGCGGACCCTGCGCGAGGTGGCCGGGCCCGACGCGGCGGTGAGCATCGACAGCGCCTTGGCGAAATTGACGTCGGTGGCGGGGGAGAGCGCCGGCGTGGCCGACCGGATCCGGATCGGTGTCCGCGCGGCCGAGGAGCCGGTGCGGGAAGCGATCTCCACAGCACTGGCCGGGGGCGTACGCCTGCGGCTGGTCTATGACTCCGCGAGCCGGGGCCGGACCACGACCCGGCTGGTGGACCCGCACAGTCTGCGGATGCGGGATGGGTACGCCTATCTGGAGGCCTGGAGCGATCCGGTCGACGGCACCGGTGCGGGGTGGCGCAGCTTCCGGCTGGACCGGATCGCCCAGGCGGAGGTGACCGCGGAGCCCGCGCCGCCGCGCCCGGGCCAGCCCGACTCGCCGCACGGGTGGTTGGACCGGTTGAGCGAGGCCGCCGAGGTGGTGCTGGAGCTCGCGGCACCGGCGACCTGGGTGGCGGAGTATTACCCGATCGAGGAGAGTGCGCCGACGTCCGGCGGCGGGCTGCGGGTGCGGTTGCGGGTGGCCGACCCCGCGTGGTTCCGGGGGCTGTTGCTGCGGCTCGGCGCCGAGGCGCGGGTGGTCGAGCCGGCGGGCGCGGGGGAGTCCGCCCGGGCGGAGGCGGTGGCGGCGCTGGCTCACTATGCAGATCTGTTCGGGGCCGAATCGGGCGACGCCGAGGAGAACTCGGGGTGAATTGGTGGCTCATCTTCGGTGGCATCGTCGTGTTCGCGCTGGCCCAGACCGCGTTGCTGGTGTGGTGGCTGTGGCGCAAGGGGCGCGCCCTGGTCACCGAACTCGGTGACCTCGCGAGGCGGGCGGAGGAACTGGCCGACCTGGCGGGCCAGATCGACACCCCACACCCGAACGGCGAGCAGGTGCGTTGACGATGCTGAGAGCAGACGTAGGATGGCGCACGACGGGACCGGGAACGGTTGGCGATCAGGTGGGGTCGGGACCTCGCCGCAGAGAGGAACGAACATGACTCCCTTGGTTTTCGGGCTCGGCCCCATGGAACTGATCATCATCCTGGTCGTGGTGCTGCTGCTGTTCGGTGGCTCGCGGCTGGCCGGGCTCGGCCGCAGCGGTGGCCGGGCGATCCGTGAGTTCAAGGAGGAGACGCGCGGGCTGAGCGCCGAGGCGCAGGCCGAGCAGCAGACCCCGGGCGAGCCGCGCCGGGTCGACGACGGCAGGGCGCCGCGTGGCGAGCGCTCCGACATCACCGATGCGGAGATCGTCGAGCCGAGGCCGCGGCCCGAAGACCAGCGCTGATCCGGCGTGACCGAGGTCTCCGAGCGCCCTCGGCGCAGGTTCAGCCTCCGCTGGCTGAAGCCCCCGGCCGTCTCCAAGGACGGCAACATGACGCTGTTCGAGCACTTGGCCGAGCTGCGTTATCGACTCGTGATCTCCGTGCTCTGGGTCGTGCTGGCGATGATCGTCTGTGCCCTTTTCTACGCCCCGCTCTATAACGTGCTCCTGCAGCCGTTCGAGACGGCCAGCAACGCGCTTCAAGCCAAGCGCCCGCACGCCGAGATCCAGGCGATCAACATCGGCGTGACTGCCCCGCCGATCCTGGCGCTGAAGATCGTCGGCGTCGCCGGTCTGATCGCATCGGCGCCGTTCTGGCTCTATCAGCTGTGGGCCTTCCTCGCCCCCGGGCTGCTTGCCCGGGAGAAGAAGTGGGCGCTGTTGTTCCTCGGCGCCTCCACCCCGCTCTTCCTCAGCGGGGTCGCGGTCGGCTATTGGGTCCTGCCCAAGGGCATCGAGGTCATGCTGGGGTTCACCCCCGAGTCCGTGCCGGTGGCGAACCTGCTCGACCTGCAATACTTCCTGACGTTCCTCATCCGGTTGATGCTGGTGTTCGGACTCGCGTTCCTGCTGCCGGTGGTAATTGTGACGCTGAACCTCGTCGGGGTGTTGCGGGCGCGCCAGCTCGCTGGAGCTCGAGCATTCATTATCTTTGGCATCTTCATATTTGGTGCGGTGGCAACTCCATCGACTGACCCCTTCTCCATGTTGGCGTTGGCTTTGCCAATGCTGGTCCTCTATGTCATCGCCGAAGTGATCTGCCACCTCAACGACAAGGCCCGGCGCCGCCGGTCGCCCGATCCGGATCTGTTCGACTAGGGACCCCATGACACCGCTGCACCGCTACGACGGGGCCACGCTGACCCTGGTCGTCAATCCCCGCGCGGGCCGGGGCCGGGCCGCCAAGCTGCTGCCCCAGGTCTGTCGCGAGCTCCTGCGCGGGATGCCCGGCGCGGCGCTGCGCGTCCATCAGACCGCCACGTTCTCCGAGGCGCGCCAGCGCTGCATCTCCGCGGCGGAGAACGCCCGGCCCGCTCACGACGGCGTCCCCGCCGATGCGCTGCTCGTGATGGGCGGTGACGGGATGATGACCCTCGGTGTGAACGCGTGCGCCGACACCGACGTGCCGCTCGGGCTGATCCCGGCCGGGACCGGCAACGACATGGTCCGAGGCCTGGGGATCCGGGTGTTCAACCCGGTCCAGGCGGCCCATTGGGTGATCTCCGGGCGGACCCGCCGGGTCGACACGCTCCGCGTCGAGGGCGACCTGGTCGGCGGCGCGGAGATCCGATCGGTCGGGACCGCGGTGGCGACCGGTTATGCCGCGATGGTCAACCGGCGCGCCAACCACCTGAAGCTGCCGATCGGTGGCCTGCGCTATGCCGCCGCGGCCCTGAGCGAGCTCGCCCGGTTCGAGCCGCTGACCTATCACCTCACCATCGATGGGCGGCACCGTGTCGTGCCGGCGATGTTCGTCGCGATCGCCAACGCCCCCTATTTCGGTGGCGGCATGAAGATCGCCCCGACCGCTGAGATCACCGACGGCAAGCTCAACCTCACGATCGTCCACCCGGTGAGCCGCAACACCCTGCTGCGCCTGCTGCCGACCGTGTTCTCGGGCCGCTTTGTCCACGATCCTGCGGTCGAGCAGCTCACCGCCACCGAGGTCATCGTCGACGGCGCGGGGCTCTATGGGATGGGCGACGGCGAGGAGCTCGGCGATGCTCCGCTGAAGATCTCCGTGGCGCCGCGGTCGCTGACGGTCTTCGGTGCCGACACCGAGGAGGCTCGCGCGGTGGAATCCGCCGAAACCCCGGGGTCCGCCGGCTCACCCGGATCCGCTGACGAGGAAGCGGCTCCACCACCGGCCTGACAGTGACCGGGCCGATCGGCCGTCACAGCCCGCGGCACTGCGACTGGCGTTCTGCGCCATGGTCGCCACAATGAGGGATCATGAAGCCACAGATGATCGCCCGCTGGGTGCTGGCCGCGATGATTCTCGCTGCGTTCATGCTGCGAGCACCCATCACCGGCGTGCCGCCGGTGCTCAAGGCGATCTCGGAGATCCTGGCCCTGAGCCCGACCGCTGCCGGATTCGTCTCCACGCTGCCCCTGCTGTGCTTCGGGGTGTTCGCCTTCGTGACCCCGTTCCTGTCCGCCAAGCTCGGCGTCGAGCCGACGCTGTGGCTGGCGCTCATGCTGCTCAACGTCGGCATCGGCGTCCGGCTCGTCGTCGACGTCGGGCCGTTCTTCGCAGGCACCCTGCTGATCGGCCTCGGCATCGCCATCGGCAATGTGATCGTCCCCGCCCTGGCCCGCACCTGGTTCGCCGCGCGGCTCGCGTTCGTCATGGGGCTCTATTCGGTCACCCTGCAGGCCAGCGGTGCGTTCGGCCCGCTCGCCACGTCGATCGGCGTGGGCGCCGGGTTCGAATGGCCCGAGACCATCGGCTTTTGGCTCGCGCCGGGCATCGTCGCGATCGCCGTGTGGACGCTGGTCAGCCTGGCGGTGCGGCGCGAACGCCACGGCCAGCCGCACCGGGGCACACAGCCCACCGGGCTGCGGCAGGTCGCCCGGAGCCCGTTGGCCTGGGTCATCACCTTCGTGATGGGCGTGCAGTCGATGGTGTTCTATTCGCTGCTCACCTGGTTGCCGACCGAGTTCCGCGAGGTCGGCGCATCCGAGACCCAGGCGGGGCTGATGCTGACGGTGTTCAGCCTCCTCGGCTTCCCGGGGTCGTTCCTGGCCAAGCTGGTCACTGTGCACCCCCGGGCTCCCCGCAATTTGGTGTTCCTCTTCGCCATCTACATCACCGGGCTGGTCCTGATCTGGATCGGCGCGACACCGACCGTGCTCATTGGTGCCGTCGTCGCCGGTCTCTGCCAGGGCATCTGCCTCGCGATGGCGCTCACGTTCATCGCCCATCAGCGCAACCCCGCCGACGTGCCCGCCACCTCCGCGCTGGCCCAGGGTGTCGGTTATCTGATCGCCGCGGCCGGCCCGGTGCTGCTCGGCTTCATCTATGGCCGGACCGGCAGTCTGCAGCTCGGCGAGGCTATCCTGATCGTCCTCGCCTTCCCGCTCGCCGCCGGCGCCGTGTATGTCGCTCGCTCCATCCGGCCCCGGCATGATGAAGTGGAAGTGTGACTGACCCGGACGCCGAGCTGAGCCCCGCCGACCGCATGGCCCTCTTTCGCCAGCGGCAACGCACCCCGATTCTCACCGAGTTCGCTGCGGCCTACGGTTTCGAGTTCGACGATTTCCAGCGCGAGGCCTGCGCCCACATCGAGGCCGGCTCCGGCGTACTCGTCGCGGCGCCCACCGGCGCGGGCAAGACGATCGCGGGGGAGTTCGCGGTCTTCATGGCCGTGCAGACCGGGCGCAAGGCCTTCTATACGACACCGATCAAGGCGCTGTCGAATCAGAAATACCACGATCTGGTGGAGCGCTATGGCGTCGACCGGGTGGGCCTGTTGACTGGGGACACGTCGATCAATCCCGATGCGCCGATCGTGGTGATGACGACCGAGGTCCTGCGCAACATGATTTATGCGGGATCGACCACGCTGAAGGGCCTCGGCTATGTGGTCATGGACGAGGTCCACTATCTGGCCGACCGGTTCCGCGGTGCGGTCTGGGAGGAAGTGATCATCGGGCTCGCCGAGTCCGTCGTGCTTGTCGCGCTGTCGGCGACCGTGTCGAACGCGGAGGAGTTCGGCGACTGGCTCGCCGAGGTCCGCGGACGGATGGAGATCGTGGTCTCCGAGCGCCGGCCCGTTCCGCTGTTCCAGCATGTCTTGGTCGGCCGGCGGCTGCACGACCTGTTCGATGACGTCGCCCCCACCGCGGTCCTCGACGGCACGCAGGTCCGCGCCGATGTCAACCCGGATCTGCTGCGAGTGGCGAAGGACGAGTCCCGCGGCGTACGCGACGATTCCCGTCGCCCCCGGGGACGCTCCGGGCGCGGCAAGCGGGCCCACGGCCACGGCTCGGGTTCGTACGGCGGCGCTGCCTCCCGCGACCACCGCGACCGCAGCCGCTATCGCCCGCCCAGCCGTGGGGACATGATCGAGACCCTCGACAGGGCCGACCTGCTGCCCGCGATCGTGTTCCTCTTCTCGCGCAACGGCTGCGATGCCGCGGTCAAGCAGGTGCTCGGCTCCGGTGTCCGCCTGACCAACGCGCGCGAACGCGCCGAGATCATCGACATCGTCGAGCGGCACATCGTCGGGCTGACCCCGGCGGATCTCGAGGCGCTGGACTATGACGACTTTCTGGAGGCCCTCCTGCGGGGCATCGCCGCCCATCACGCCGGGATGCTGCCGGCGTTCAAGGAGTGCGTCGAGGAGTGCTTCGTCAACAACCTGATCAAGGTGGTCTTCGCGACCGAGACCCTGGCGTTGGGCATCAACATGCCCGCCCGGTCGGTCGTGCTGGAGAAGCTCGTCAAGTTCAACGGTGAGGCCCATGTGGATATCACCCCGGGGGAATATACGCAGCTGACCGGCCGGGCCGGGCGCCGCGGCATCGATATCGAGGGCCACGCGGTCGTGCTGTGGCAGCCGGGAATGGACCCGCGCGCGGTCGCGGGCCTGGCGTCCCGGCGCACCTATCCGCTGAAGTCGTCGTTCGCACCGACCTACAACATGGCGGTCAACCTCGTCGGCGCGGTTGGGCGCGAGCGGGCGCGGACCCTGTTGGAGCAGAGCTTCGCTCAATTCCAGTCCGACCGTTCGGTGGTCGGCCTCGCCCGCGGGATCCAGCGCAACACTGACCAGGCCGCGCGGTTCTGGGCCCAGGCGGAGTGTGATCGGGGCGATTTCGAGGAATACGCCCGGCTGCGCGCCGAGATCTCCGACGTCGAGGCCGAGGCTGCTCGCGAGCGCAAGGCCGACAAGCGGGCCGAGGCGCTCGACGTGCTGCTCAAGCTCCAGCCCGGCGACATCATCCACGTGCCCAGCGGCAAGTCGCAGGGCTGGGCCGTGGTGATCGACCCGGGCGTTCGCTCCCGGAGCGCCGAACCGCACCCCCTGGTGATGGGGCAGGACCGGCAGAGCCGCCGGCTGACACTGACCGATTTCCCGACCCCGGCGCGGGTCGGTGGGCGGATGCGGATCCCGAAGAAGTTTCACATCAAGGACGCCCACGCCCGGCGCAGCCTGCACGCGGCGTTGCGCTCGCGGTTGGAGCAGATCGACCGCAGCCCCGAACGCTGGCGGGCCGGCGCGATGGACGAGGAGTTCGCGGCCCGGATCGCTGAGCTGCGCGCGCGGATGAAGGACCATCCGTGCCACCGCTGTCCCGATCGCGAGACCCACGCCCGGGCTGCCGAGAAGGCCCTGCGGCACGAGCGTGAGATCCGCGATATCCAGGCCCGGGTCGAGCGGCGCACGAACACGATCGCGCTGCAGTTCGACAAGATCTGCCAGGTCCTGGAGTCGATGGGCTATCTGGTCGAGGACGCCGACGGCGTTCTGCAGGTGAGCGATGCCGGACGCATGCTCGCCCGGATCTATGCCGAGCTCGACCTCGTGACCACCGAATGCATGCGCCGCGGGGCGTTCGACGAGTTGAGCGCACCCCAGCTCGCCGGGGTGCTGTCGACGCTCATCTATGAGGCGCGGCGCACCGAGTTCGGGGTCCGGCCGCCGCGGATGCCCGACGCGGACAGCGAGCGGACGCTCACCGCGATCCGCGCGATCCATCGTGAGGTGTCCCTGGTCGAGCGCGACTTCAGGCTCGAGCGCGGGCCCGACCTCGAGGTCGGCTTCGCCCGGCCGGCGTTCGCCTGGGCCGCCGGCCGGCCGCTGGGGGAGATCCTCGACGACTCTGGGCTGACTGCCGGGGACTTCGTTCGTTGGGTGCGCCAGGTCATCGACTTCGCCGACCAGATCCGCCAGGCCGCCGGGCCCGGGGAGCTCGGCGACACCTGTCGGGAGCTGCGGGCCGCCATGCAACGCGGGGTGGTCGCATTCGCCGGCACCGCCGGCGATGAAGACTGAGGGGGACCGTGCGGGGACGGGCGCGGTGGCGGCCAGGTCTTGGCACGCGGTGTGGTGCCAACCTGGTGAGCGGGTCACCGTGACAGGGCTTGGTCCTCGGGCATGTTGCGCAGTGATCGGACTTGGTCACGTGACCCCGCGGTGTCCGCCGGGGTCAAGTC
>JAUNRO010000153.1 GCA_030544185.1 Propionibacteriaceae bacterium
CCCAGGCGGTGAGCGCGCGCCACCGCTCGCCGGTGCGGCCCCGGCCCGGCAGGGGCAGGCCGGCCGCCGCGGGGAGCAGGACGCGCACACGCTCGGCAATGGCGGCATGGGAATCGTCAGCGGTCACTGGTCAGTTCCTCCTCCAGGCGCGAGAGATGCCCGCCGAATCCGCCCAGGACGCGGTTGTCGCGACGGGCGGAGGTCGCGACAGGGGTGCTGGCGGACCAGTCCACCGTCCAGCCGTCCGCGAGACAGCGGGTGACAAGATCCACGTCCTCGTGCTCGACGAGCGGACGGAACCCTCCGACCGCATGATAGGCGGCTGCGGACAGTGCGAGGTTGGCTCCATGGATGTGGCGGTGTCCCAGCTGGTGTCGGTAGCCGGCGCCGTGCCGCTCACCGAGTCCGGGCTCGCGACCGGACCAGTCGGTGACCACCACGGTCCCTGCCCGGACGTGGTGGCCGGCCCAGGCAGATTCGGCCATCCCCTCGAACCAGGTGGCGGGGACGAGGGAATCGGCATCGGTGGTCGCACACCACGTGCCGGGGGTGCGGGGCACGCCCAGGAAGCCCGCCCGGCGGGCCGCCCCGGCATTGCGGTGCCGCACCGGCACTGCCCGCACCCCGGGTGGGATGCGGGCAGCGGTGCGATCGGTGCAGTCGTCCAGCACCACGGTCACGGTCACCGGGACGGCCACCCGTTCGGCGGCGCACCGGATCGAGACCAGGCAGGCCTCGATCCGGGCCTCTTCGTTGCGAGCGGGGACGACCACCCGGACCGAGGTCAGCGCAGGACCCCGCCCCCAGCTCAGGCGAACCGGTCCCACACCCGGTGACCGCGCAGGAGGGCCACGAGGTCACCGGGGATCGCCGTCGGCTCGGCCTCGATGACCCCGGCGGCGCCGTCGGCGATGCCGGCCTCCCGTGCCACCCGGATGGCGCCCGGGACAACGGCGACGGCCTTGGCATGCCGGTAGGCCTGGTCCAGCAGGGTCACGATCCGCGGGTCGACCCCCTCCGGTGCGCCCTGCCAGACCCGGGCGTCACGGGCCTTGCCCGTGTCCGGCCCCGGTTTGACAGCGCCGAGGACGACGACCGCATCGAACTCGATGGACGCCGCGGTGTTATAGGTCCGCTGCACCGGGAGCTTGTCGCCGAGCTTGCCGCCCGCCGGGGCGATCACCAGCGGCATCGTCCCCGCCTCGGTGAGCTCGTCGACCACGCGCTGGACCACGGCCACGTCGGTGTCGTCGTCGACGACGATCCCGACGTTGCGCCCATCCACCGGGAACTCCGCGCCGACCTGGCTGAGGGCGGGCGAGGTGCCGGGCTCGGCGGTGTCGTTGTGCTCCAGCGACGGCTCGGGCGCCGGCAGGCCCAGGCCCGCCGCGACCTCGGCGCACAGCGTGGCGTCGATCTCGGCCAGGCTCTGCAACTGACGGACCCGGATCGCTTCCTCATAGCACTTGCTGAGCTCGAACGTATAGGCGCCGATCACGTGCTCCCGCTCCACCGGGGAGAGGGAGCGATAGAACAGCCGCGCCTGGCTGTAATGGTCGTCGAACGTCGCCGGGCTCTCCCGCACGATGCGCGATTGGCCGACCGGCTGCGGGACGTCGATGAACGCATCCGCGTCGCCCGCGGTGAACGGGCAGCCGCCGTCGAGGGAGTTCGGGCGATAAGGTGCGACGCCCGCGTGGACGGCCTGCTGGTGATAGCCGTCGCGGAGCATGTCGTTGACCGGGGCGAGGGGCCGGTTGATCGGGATCTGGGCGAAGTTCGGCCCGCCGAGACGGATGAGCTGGGTGTCCAGATAGGAGAACAGCCGGCCCTGCAGCAGCGGATCGTTCGTCACGTCGATGCCCGGGACGAGGTGACCGGGATGGAATGCCACCTGCTCGGTCTCCGCGAAATAGTTCGTCGGGTTGGCGTTGAGGGTCATGGTGCCGATGATCTCGACCGGCGCGATCTCCTCGGGGACGAACTTGGTCGGGTCGAGCAGGTCGATGCCCTCGAACATCTCGTCGGGGCTGTCGGGGAATACCTGGATGCCGAGGTCCCATTGCGGATGGGCACCGGCCTCGATCGCATCGGCCAGGTCACGACGATGGAAGTCGGGGTCGAGGCCGTTGGTGAGGAGCGCTTCCTCCCAGACCAGCGAATGCACACCGAGCCGTGGCTTCCAGTGGAACTTCACCAGTGAGGTCTCACCGTCGGCGTTGACGAGGCGGAAGGTATGGACGCCGAAGCCCTCCATCATCCGGAACGACCGCGGGATCGTCCGGTCCGACATCTGCCACATCACCATCGCCTGGGCCTCGGTGTGCAGCGACGCGAAATCCCAGAAGGTGTCGTGCGCCGACTGGGCCTGCGGGATCTCCCGGTCGGGATGCGGTTTAACGGAGTGGACGAGGTCCGGGAACTTGATCGCGTCCTGGATGAAGAAGATCGGGATGTTGTTGCCGACGAGGTCATAGTTGCCCTCGGTCGTATAGAACTTCGTCGCGAAGCCGCGGACGTCGCGGACCGTGTCGGACGACCCACGCGAGCCGGCGACGGTCGAGAAGCGCACGAACACCGGCGTGCTCACCCCTGATTGCAGGAACGCCGCCTTCGTCAGCTTGCTGGCCTTGCCGTTGGATTCGAAGGTGCCGTGGGCGGCGGCGCCCCGGGCGTGCACGGCGCGCTCGGGAATGCGCTCGTGGTCGAAGTGCATGATCTTCTCGCGCAGGTGGTGGTCCTGCAGCAGGACCGGGCCGCGCGGGCCGGCCTTCAGCGAGTGGTCGGTGTCGCTCAGGCGGACGCCCTGGGCGGTCGTCAGATAGCCACCCTGTTGCTGGCGTTGATCGGCGGCACCGCCGGTCGGCCCATCGGTCGGGGGCTCGGCCTGATCCGGTTTCGGCGGCAGGGGCGCACGGGGCTCGGTCGGCTCGGTCACGCTGGGCGCCTCGCTGCCGGGCGCTCCGGGGATCAGTCGGTCGGTGGCTTTCTTGCTGGTCAAAGCGGCCTCCCTCAATGTGGGCAGCCGCCGGTCACGGGGCTGCCCCGGACTGGACATCCCCATCGTAGGTGCGTGTCGATAAAGAGACACCAGCTTTTGGGGTGGTCCTTTTCCCCGGTTCCGCGCGTAGAATAGTCGCAGACCCCGGCCGGGCGACCCCCCGAGCGCCCCGGCCGGGGTTCTTCGCGCCCGCCCAGTTCAGAAATAACAGGCGATCGGTCCGGCCGGGCCGTCGATGACCGTCACCGGGGTCTTGAAGACCCGCGTCAGCACCTCGTCGGTCATGATCTGCGACGGCGGGCCGAACTCGCTCACCCTGCCCTCGTTGAGGGCGAGGATCCAGTCGGCATAGCGGCTGGCGAAATTGATGTCGTGCAGCACGATCACGATCGTCCGCCCCAGCTCGTCGGCCGCCCGTCGCAACTGGCCCATCATCTGCACCGAGTGCTGCATGTCGAGATTGTTCAGCGGCTCGTCGAGCAGGACATAGTCGGTGTCCTGGGCCAGGACCATCGCGACGTATGCCCGCTGGCGCTGGCCGCCGGACAGCTGATCGAGGTAGCGGTTCTCCAGCTCCGTGAGGTCGAGGAAGTCGATCGCCTCGGAGATGTGGCGCTCATCGTCGGCGGTGAGCCGGCCGTGGGAGTGCGGGAACCGGCCGAACCCGACGAGCTGGCGCACGGTCAGCCGGGTGATGAAGTGGTTCTCCTGGCGCAGGATCGACAAGATCTTGGCCACCGCCTTCGACGGCGTGTTGATGATGTCCTGCCCGGCGATGTGGACCGTGCCCTGGTCGATATCGAGCAGGCGCCCGATCATGGTGAGGATCGTCGACTTCCCGGCGCCGTTGGGGCCGATGAGGGCCGTGATCCCACCGGCCGGGATCTGATGGGTGATCGGCCCGATCGTGGTCTCGGAGCCATAGTGCTTCGCCAGTTCCTTGAGCGCGATCACAGCCGGCCCTTTCTGATGATGTAGCAGAGGAAGACCACGCCGCCGACGAGTTCGATGATGATCGTGACGGCGCCCTGGGCATAGAAGACGTGACGCATCACGAAGTACGCCCCGCTGAGCACGACATAGCCGATCAGCGCCGCGACCGGCAGGACCAGACGATGGTCGTGGCTGTCGGCGAATTGATAGGCCAGCATCGCGACGAGGAAGCCGAGGAAGGTCATCGGGCCCACCAGCGCCGTGGTCATCGCCATGAGGACCGACACTGCGAAGAGGACCTTCTTCACCTCGCGGCGGTGGTTGAGCCCGAGGTTGATCGACGTCTCGCGCCCAAGTGCGAGGACGTTCAGGCGCCGGGCGGAGAGCCAGAGCGCGCCCCCGGCGCCCAGGCAGACCGGGATGACGATCGGGAGGTACGCCGGGTTGGCGTTGGCGATGTTCCCGAACAACCGTGCGGTGAGGATGTCGAACTCGCTCGGGTTGAGCAGGCGCTGCAGGAACGTGGACAGCGACCCCAGGCCGCCACCGAGGATCACGCCGACGAGCAGCATGATGTGGAGGTTGCCGAAGCGCCCGGACAACAGCCAGCCATAGAGCAGGCTGGCGAGCGCGACCATCACGACGGCCTGGACGACGAACTGCCAGGCGCCGGTGATGAACACGACGCCGGCGGCCCCGAGCAGGAAGACGGCGCCGGTCTGGATCGCAACATAGAGGGCCTCGAAGCCCATGATCGACGGGGTGATGATGCGGTTGGCCGTGGCGGTCTGGAAGGCGACCGTGGCGAAGGCGTGGCAGAACGCAACGACGAGCATCGTGATCACGCTGGTGACGCGGAGCTCGGCCACCTTCCAGAATCCCGCGGAGCCGAACGGCATCGGGTTGCCATAGGCGAGGATCCCGATCGTGAAACCGATGGCCAGTGCGACGAGCACGCCGATGCCGATCAGATAGCGCACGCGCTGCCGGGGCGTGCCGAAGGAACCGGAGTGCCGGGTGACCCGGTCCGGCGCCTGGGCCGCGAGAGGCGGGGTCCGGCGGGTGAGCAGGGGGCTGGTGCGAAGGCTGATATCAGACACGGCGCTGCCTCACCACGAGAAGGACAATGAAGAAGGTGGCGCCGAGGACGCCGAGGATCACCGAAACGGGTATCTCGAAGGGCGCGATGATCGTGCGGCCGAGAATGTCGCAGATCATCACGACCCAGGTGCCGAGGAGACAGACCCAGGGCAGGTTGGTGCGCAGGTTGTCGCCGCGGATCAGCGAGATCACGTTCGGCACGATCAGACCCAGGAACGGCAGGGCGCCGATGACGACGGTGACGACACCGGTCGCGACCGCCACCATGGCGACACCGAGGAAGATCACCGCGTTGTAGTTGAGCCCCACGTTCGTCGCGATGTCCTTGCCGAGCCCGGCCACCGTGAGGCGGTCGGCGACGAGGAACACCGCCACGGTGACGACGAACACGATCCAGAGCAGCTCATAGCGACCGCGGACCACCGAGGTGAAGCTCCCGGCGAACCAGATGCCCATGTTCTGGAGCATGTCCGTCGCCAGCGCGATGAACGTGGAGATGGCGCCGACGACCGCACCGATCATGATGCCGACGATGGGCACGATCAGCGAGGATCGCAGGGAGACCCTGCGAAGGAAGGCGAAGAAGACCATGGTGCCGAGGAACGCCATCGCCACGGCACCGACCATCTTCGTGGTCAGGCTCGCGCCCGGGATCAGGATCATCACCAGGAGCAGGCCGAGGCCCGCCCACTCCGTCGTGCCGGTGGTGGTCGGTTCGACGAACCGGTTCTGGGTGAGCAGCTGCATGACCAGGCCGCACATCGCCATCGCGGCCCCGGCGAGCACGAGCGCGATCGTCCGCGGGACGCGGGTGATCCAGAACATCTCCTGACCCGCTTCGCCCTGGGTGATGTCGAACGCGCCGATCGTGAGCGAGAGCCAGACCAGCACGCCGGTCAATGCGGCGGCCGCGACGGTCCCGGCGATGCGGGCTCGGGTCGTGGGCGTACGCCGCCGGCTGCGGCTGTCCGGCGGGTCGGGGACGAGGTCGCTGCGCGGAACAGCGGTGATCGGCTTCGTGGTCATGAGGGGTCCGTCCTGGTCGCGTGCGGTCGAGGGACGGGCCGATCAGCCCTGGCGGCCCATCGCGTCGGCGATGGCGTTGAACAGCTCCGTATAGGCCTGGATGTCCTCGGTGACATAGAAGTTGGCGGGCAGATATACGATGTTGCCTTCCTGGACCGCGGTCACGCTGGCCAGCGCCTCGGAGCGCTCGATGAGCTCCTTGGCGCTGGCGTTCTCCTGGCCCTCGGTCTGGACCGCGGCGTCGCGGTCGAGCACGATCAGCCAGTCCGGGTTGGCCTCCGCAATCGCCTCGACCGAGATGTCGTCGCCGTGGGAGGTGTCGTTGGCGGCGGTCTCGAGGGCGGGGGTGAGGCCCAGGACCGGGAACACCGGGCCGACGGAGCGCCCCGTGCCGGGGGCGGCATAGGAGATGTCGCCACCGGAGGTGAGCAGGCCCATGACGGTGTCTTCGGAGTTGTAGGCCTCCTGGGCCCGCTCGATCGAGGCGTCGAGGTCGGCGGTCAGCCGCTCGGCATCGGACTCGCGGCCGAAGAGGTCTCCGAGCAGCGTGGCCTGGCGCTTCAGCTCGGCATCGAGGGGCTGCTCGGCGTCGATGGTCGTGTTGACGACCGCGGTCTCGGGCAGGAGCTTGCGGATCTCGGCCTCGTGGGTGATGAAGCGCCCGCCGTTGAGGACCAGATCGGGAGTGGCCGCGATGAAGCCTTCCAGGTTCGGCTCGCGGTGGTTGCCGAGATCGATGATCCCGTCCTGGGTCTTGAACGAAACCTCGGCGGGCACCAGCGGCACCGGCGCGGCCACCAGGTCGACGTCCCAGGCGTCGAGCGTGCGGAAGATGCGGTTGTCGGTGGCCACGATCCGCTCAGGGCTGGCAGGGACCTCGACGGTGCCGCTCAGATCGGTGACCTGCCTCGTCGCCTCGCTTCCCGGCGCGGCCGCTGGTGCGCCATCGTCCGCGGCACCTCCGCAGGCGGTCAGAGCAAGGGCGGTCACGGCGGCGGCCATGACGACCAGCCGGTTGCGGCGGGGTGCAAGCATGCGAGGGCTCCTCATCGAGTTCGATCACGTTGGATAAGGCAACCCTAACCTAATTGAGGCAAGGCTTGCCTAAGTTGAGATCCATCTCACACTCACCCCGGTGGCCGGATCACTGTCGCGGGGTTGCGCGCATCCCGTGCCCGCGAACGCGCGAGAGGCCCCGGACCAACAGGTCCGGGGCCTCTCGTGGCGATCAGAGCGCCTTGACGCTCACGCTGTCAGATCACTTGAGGATCTTGGTGACACGGCCGGCGCCGACGGTGCGACCACCCTCGCGGATGGCGAACTTCAGCTCCTCCTCCATGGCGATCGGCTGGATCAGCGTCACGGTCATGTCGGTGTTGTCGCCGGGCATGACCATCTCGGTGCCCTCGGGCAGCTTGATGGTGCCGGTCACGTCGGTGGTGCGGAAATAGAACTGCGGGCTGTAGTTCGTGAAGAACGGCTTG
>JAUNRO010000154.1 GCA_030544185.1 Propionibacteriaceae bacterium
GCTGACCGGCCCGGCCCAACGGGGCGTCGCCGCCGAAGGTCGGCATGCTGTCGCCGCCCTTGGTGGCCGGCTGCAACGGCGTCCAGATCGGCCCCGGGGCGACGGCGTTGACCCGCACGCCCTTCGGCCCGAGCTCGGCGGCGAGGTTGGCGGTGAAGTTGTTGATCGCCGCCTTGGTCGAGGCATAGTCGATCAACGACACCGACGGGTCATAGGCCTGGATCGAGCTGACGTTGATGATGCTCGCCCCCTTGTCCAGGTGGGGCAGAGCCTCCTGGGTGACCCAGAACAGGGCATAGACGTTCGTCTTGTAGACGCGGTCGAGTTCCTCCGTCGTCACGCTCGCCAGCCCCTCCGCGCGCCGCGCCCACTGGAAGCCGGCATTGTTCACGAGGATGTCCAGCCCACCGAGCTTGGCGACGGCCTCGGTGACCATCGTGCGGGCCGCCTTCTCATCGGTGAGATCGGCGGGCAGCAGGACACATGCCTGGCCCGCATCCTCCACCCAGCGCCGCGTCTCCTCGGCGTCGGTCTGCTCACTCGGGAGATAATTGATCGCGACATCGCAGCCCTCCCGGGCGTACGCAATGGCGACCGCCCGGCCGATCCCGGAATCGCCGCCGGTGATCAGTGCGCGCAGCCCGCGCAGGCGATCGGAGCCGATCCAGGACTTCTCGCCGTGGTCGGGGATCGGGGTCATCTCGTTGGTCAGCCCGGGCGGCTGCTGTTCCTGCTCGGGAAAGCCGCCTTGGTCGTTGACCATCTCGGCAGCGGTGTGATCGACGTTCAGGTGATCGGTCATGGGGAACTTCCCTTTCGTCTGCTGGTTGGTGTGCGTGACGGCCGGCTCAGGGCCGCCGTGGTCGGGGATCGCCGTCGCGGCGGGCCAATTCGGCCTCCGCCAGGTCCCGCCCGCCGATCTCGAGCGCGGCCAGCGTGGTGTGGCCGAGCCAGACCTCGCGGCCCTGCTCCAGGACGCGGATGCGCAGGTCGCCGGTGAGGTGCTCGAGATCGCCGGGGGCGTTTCTGCGCTCCTCGACCAGGGGCACCGGCAGCACGAACGACTGGTCCGGATCGGCCTGGGCGTCCACCTCGATCCGCCAGCGCCGGGAGCGGCCGCTCAAGGCCCAGGATCCTGGCTGGGCCGTGGTTCGCACGGGCGAGACCACCGGGTCCCCGAGCCGGATCACCCGGGCGTCGGGGAGGGCCACGACCAGGGCCGTGACCTCGGTTTCCCAGCGCCGCCCGGCGAGGGTGGGTCCGGCGGTGATCCGGCCACCGGCGAAGGCCACGCAGGCGTCCGCGTCGGCGAAGCCCTGGGCCTGACCCCACCACCAGGCCGCGGGGAACCCGCCGCGGCCCCAGTTCTTCTCCGCATAGAGCTGCCAGCCGTCCACCGCGATCTGTTCGCCGTCCACGACGACCGAGCCGGTGGCGTGGCCGCCGAGCAGCCAGGGATGCCAGTACTGGTTCAGCCCCGGCACCAACTGGAAGACACTCGACCCGCCGACGAGGCGGTGCGGCCACGTCCGCGGCGAATGGACCTCGAACTCGACCGCGGACCGGCCCACCGCCATGCGGACCTGCCGCTCATCGGCGAGGACCTGATCGCCGACCCGGATGCCGAGCCGGCCGGGATCGGCCCAGGCGTCGGGCAGTTCCGCGGTGTCGAGGACGCCCTCGGGCTCGGCGGCGATCCCGACCGTGGCCCACGGCGCCCCGGTGGCCGGGGTGTTGATGCCGGTGAGCGCGATCACGACCCGGCCGGTGGCGGGATCGGTCAGGCGCCAGAAATAGCCCTCCATCGACACTCCGTGCCACGGCAGCGGGTCACCGAACAGCGGGTCGGCCCCCGTCGAGCGATAGCGGCGGAGCGCCACGCGGGCGAGGTCAGCGATCGTCGAGCGCGGCAAGGAGCTCATCCTTCGACATCGACGAGCGGCCCTTGATGTTCTTGCGCTTGGCCTCTGCATAGAGCTGGGCCTTCGTCCGGCCCTTGGCGCCGGAGTGCGAGCGCAAGCCGCCCCGGCGGCCGGAGGAGATGTCCTCGGTGGAGGTGCGGCTCGCCTGTTCGGACTCCCCGGCCCGCGCGCGCTCCTTGTTCACCGTGCGCGCGGCGATCTCCTTGGCGACGTCCTCGTCCTCGCCACGATCGAGGGCGCTCTCCTTGATGTGCTCGTATTGCCGTTCGCGCTTGGCGTTCCAGGCGTCCTGGGGCATGACCGGGCCTCCTTCGATCCGGGGTGGGGTGCGCTCGGCGCACCCGCGGGGTGAGCGCGGGGTCAGCCCGCGGCGCCGTGATGGAGGGCCTCGAGCAGCGCTGCGTTGAACGCCTCGAGGTCATCGGGGTTGCGGGAGGTGATGAGGTTGCGATCGACGACGACCTTCTCGTCGACGACCTCGGCGCCGGCGTTGCGCAGATCGGTGCGCACGCTCGGATAGGAGGTGACCGTGCGGCCCCGCACGACATCGGCCTCGGCGAGGACCCACGGGGCATGGCAGATCGCCGCCACCGGCTTGCCCGTCTCCATCATCTGCTGGACGAACCGCACGGCGTCGGCGTCCTGGCGCAGCGCATCGGGGTTGGCGACGCCACCGGGCAGGACCAGGGCGGCGTAGTCGTCGGGCGTCTCGGCGGCGACCGTCGCGTCGACGGGATAGGTGTTGGACTTGTCGAGGTGGTTGAACGCCTGCACCTCACCGGACTCCGGGCTGAGCAGTTTGGGCGTCCAGCCGGCGTCCTTGACGGCTGTCCAGGGGGAGGTCAGCTCAACCTCTTCGATGCCCTCGGCGGCGACGAGAAAGGCGACCTGCTTCGTGTGGTTGGTCATATGTCGACAATACGTCGGTGGGTGCGGCCGCCCAACGCCCGGGGCACCATCGCCGGTGGGTCAGTCGTCGTAATGCAGCGTCATCGTCAGCCCTTCGCTCGGCTCCAGGGGGGTGGCCTTGACGAGGATCAGGGTCTCGTCCTCGGAGATCCGGCGGCTCGTGCGGACCGTCGCACTCACCTCCTGCGGGCTGTCCGGGGTGACGGTCACGGTGTAGGCGCCGTCGGGATTGGCCGATCCGTCGCCGATGCTCACCTCCACCGAACCGCTGCGGACGGTGATCGTGCCCTCGATCGTCACGTTGCGGGCCCTGTCGGCGGCCTTCAGGGAGCCCGATGTCGGCGCGTCGAAGCTCTCGACAGTGACGGTGCAGTCATAGCCCTGGAGCGTTCCGCCACTGCAGCGGGACGCCAGGACGGACGGGGGCGTGGTGCAGGCGGCGAGCAGCGCGAGCGGGACCAGCACTGCCGTGGCCCCGAGCCGCAAGGATGTGAGCTGGGTCATAGCAGGACCGTAGGTCCTGGGCGGGCCAACTGCGCCGGGACCGCGGCTAGCGGGTCGTCCGCAGGGCGGGCAGCACCTCCGCCGAGAGCAACCGGATCGACTCCACTGCGTGGTCCACCGGCATCCCGGCCCAGTGCGTCCGCAGGACGAGATCGCTGACCCCGAGGCCCAGCCACGGCCGCAGGGCGGCCACGCAGTCGGCCGGCGAGCCGACGATGAAGCGCTGGTCGGCCAACGCGGCGTACGCCTGATCGAACGCGTCCGCGTCCGGCATGACCTTGTCCTGGCCCCAGGTGGCGTAGGTCTGGTATTTCGCCGCGAGGAACGGCTCGGCCCGGCGGACCGCGGTCTCGCGGTCGGGACCGCAGAACACCTCCCGCATGAGCGGCAACGGACCCGAGGCGCCGCTGCGCGCGGCCCGATAGAGCTCCAGCTGGCGCGTGATCGTCTCGAGCGTGGCGTGCGGATTGATCATCCACGCATCGGCGACCCGGGCGGCCCGCTCGACCGCACTGTCGCTGTTGGCCGCCATCCAGATCGGCGGGCGTGGGCGCTGCACCGGGAGGGTGCTCAGCCGTGCCCCATCCAGCCGGCACCAGGGCAGGTCGGCGGAGACCTCCTCGCCGGTCCACAGCTGGCGGATCAGGGCGAGGTTCTCCTCGAACCGGCCGATGCGCCGCTTGCCGATGCCGAACGCGGCGTATTCCACGTCCCGGTAACCCAGTCCGACACCGAAGGTGAGCCGGCCGCCCGCGATCACGTCGAGGCTCGCCATCTGCTCGGCGACGTCGAGCGGGTTGTGCAGGGCGAGCAGCCAGATGCCGGTGCCGATCCGCATCCCCTCGGCCTCGGCGGCCGCCCGCGCGAGCACCGGCAGGGGCTGGAGGTGGGCCAGGTCGTCGCCGAGGTAGTGGTGCCCGGCGAACACCGCATCCCAGCCGCCCTCGCGCGCGGCGCGGACCAGGGCGAGCTGGCCCGCCAGCGCTGCGACCGGATCCTCACCCGGGTGGTACTGATTCGTCAGATACAGACCGACCGACAGTGTCATGATTCACCTGCTCCCGTTCCGGGTCCGCTCGGCGACGCGCAGGACACCGGCGCCTTGGACATCGCCTCGATCGAGCTGCTCGAGCGCCAGCGTCGCCTCGGCCAGGTGGTATTCCTTCGTCTCGGGACGCACCCCCAACCGCTCGGCCAGCCGGAGGAATTCCTCGCCGTCGCGCCGGGTGTTCGCCTCGACGCTGGTGACTGTTTTCTCGTGGAACAGGTGGCGCTCATAGTCCAGGGCCGGGATCGGGGTGACGTGGATGCCCGCCAGGGTGAGCGTGCCACCCGGAGCGAGAGCCTCCATCGCACAGCGCACGAGATCACCGGCCGGGGCGAAGCTGATGGCGGAGTCGAGCAGCACCGGCGGCGCCTCGCGCGCCTTCCCGACCGATGCGGCGCCCAGCCGGCGCGCGAGCTCGCGGGCCCGCTCGCCGCGGGTGAGCACGTGCACCTCGATCCCCTGGGCGATTGCGACCTGAGCGGTGAGGTGGGCGCTGCCGCCGAACCCATAGAGCCCGAGCCGCCCACCGGGTGGGACGTTCGCCCGCTTCAGCGCGCGGTAGCCGATGATCCCGGCGCAGAGCAACGGTGCTGCGGTGACGCTGTCGAAGGACTCGGGGATCCGATAGGCGTACGCCTCCGGAACGGTCGCGAACTCCGCGTACCCGCCGTCACAGTCCCAGCCCGTATAACGCGACCACGCGCAGAGATTCTCCCGGTCGGTCCGGCAGTGCTGGCAACTGCCGCACGTGCGGCGCAGCCACGGAATGCCGATCCGTTCACCGATCGTGAACCTGCGCGTGCCGGTGCCGCGACCGACCACCTCGCCGACCACCTCGTGGCCGGGGATGACGCGGTCGCGGTGGACGAGGATCTCGCCAAGGCTCACGTGGAGATCGGTCCGGCACACACCACAGGTGAGCACCCGGACCAGAACCTCCCCCGAACCGGGCGTGGGGACCGGCTTTTCGATGAACTTCAGCGGCCGCGACGCCAGCGGGCCCGGTGAATGCACCACCCACGCGCGCATGGCGCTGGGGAGCGATACCGACGAAGCAGTCATCGTGGCCTCCTTGCTCAGAGCTCAGACGCTCGGTGTTGCTCTCCATCTTGACCCGGTTCGCCGCGGTGGCGGGGCGGGATCGGTCGTTCAGTGTGCTTGATTGTGCGAAACAGCACCTCTGTGCCCTGAGCGGTGCCGAGGAGGTGACGGTTTAGCGGCGACCTTGGTGACGACTTTCCGCAAACCGACATCAGTTCCGCCGCGTGATTGTCCCACCCCGAAGCGGCTTGCTGCGCGGGATTTGGACAATGATCCATTGCGCCGCCTGGTGAACGTCGACACGATGGGACCACGCTGCGGCGCCGGCCGTCCCCCTTCGGCTGCGCCTGAGTCTCAACGTCGAGAGGAAACCGCATGCAGTACTTCCAGGACGGCTATGTCAAGGGTGATCCGAGGATCCGGAAGGCGGCCGAGGGCCGATCGGACGAGCAGGGTCCCTTGCCCGACGAGGTGGACGTCCTCATCATCGGCACCGGACCGGCCGGTCTCCTGCTGGCCGCCCAGCTGTCGGAGTTCCCGGAGATCAACACGCGCATCGTGGAGAAGGCCGACGGACCACTGCCGGTGGGGCGCGCGGACGGCGTCTCCTGCCGCACGGTCGAGACGTTCCAGTGCTTCGGGCTGGCCGACCGGATGACCGATGAGGCCTATTGGGTCAACGAGACCCACTTCTGGGGCCCGGACCCGGCCGACCCGAGCCGGATCAAGCGCTTCGGCCGGGTCCAGGACGTCCGCGACGGGCTCTCGGAGTTTCCCCACGTCATCGTGAACCAGGCCCGCCTGCTCGACTTCCTGCTGGAGTTCATGGCCGGATCGCCGAGCCGGCTCAAGGTGGACTATGCCCACGAACTCGTTGCCATGGTGCCGCCGCGTGCCGACGACGACCTCGCCGAGGTGACCCTGAACACCCCCGAGGGGGAGCGGGTCGTCCGGGCCCGCTATGTCGTCGGCTGCGACGGCGCCCACAGCATCGTGCGCGAGTCGATCGGCCGGGTGGCCCAGGGCTATGGCGCCGACAAGGCCTGGGGTGTGATGGATCTGCTGGCGGTCACCGACTTCCCCGAGATCCGCTTCAAGTGCACGATCCAGTCCGGCGACGGCGGCAACATCCTGCTGATCCCGCGTGAGGGCGGGCACATGTTCCGCCTCTATGTGGACATGGGGGAGATCGCCGCCGACACCTGGCTCACCGAGGACGAGGTCATCGTCAAGGCCAACGCCGTCCTCTCCCAGTTCGATCTGGACGTCAAGGAGGTCGCCTGGTTCTCGGTCTATCGAGTCGGCCACCGGGTCACCGACAAATTCGACGATGTCGACGAGGCCGAGGTCGGCACCCGGGCACCACGGGTGTTCATCGCCGGTGACGCCTGCCATACCCACACCGCCAAGGCCGGCCAGGGCATGAACGTGTCGATGCAGGACACCTTCAACCTGGGCTGGAAGCTCGCCGCGGTGATCCAGGGCCGCAGCCCCGCGAGCCTGCTCGACACCTATTCCGCCGAGCGCAAGGTCATCGCCCAGGACCTCATCGACATGGACACCCGCTGGTCGCAGGCCATCGGCGGCGCGGGCCGGGTGGACTCCAGTGACGAGAAGGCTGTGACGGCGGCGTTCGCCGAGGTGCAGCGGCAGTTCGTCACCAACGGCGAGTTCACCGCGGGGGTGGCGACGCACTACACGCCGAGCCTGCTCACCGGTGAGGACACCCATCTGCATCTGGCCAAGGGCTATCCCCCCGGGCGCCGCTTCCAGTCCCAGGAAGTCATCCGCATGGGTGACGGCAAGCGCGTCCACCTCGGCCATGTGCATCAGGCGGACGGCCGCTGGCGGCTCTATGCCTTCGCCGATGTCGTCGACCCGCGGACCAGCGGCTCGCGGTTCGTCCAGCTCATGGAGTGGCTGGGCTCGGCGGAGTCGCCGGTGGCGAAGTGCACCCCGAAGGACTGGGCCCTTGACGGCGTGTTCGATGTCCGCGGCATCATCCAGCAGTCCCACCTCGAGGTGGGCTGGTCGGAGATGCCGGAGTTCCTCAAGCCGCGGGTGGGCAAGCACGGACTCATCGACTATGAGAAGTGCTTCGCACCCGTCGACGACACC
>JAUNRO010000155.1 GCA_030544185.1 Propionibacteriaceae bacterium
ACCACCATCGTGGTCCTCGACACCGGAACCCGCCCCGCCGCCGAGATCGCGGCCGCGGCCCGGGACCGGGGGATCGCGGTCTCGGCGCTGGGCGCGCGCATGGTGCGCGCGGTCACTCACCTGGGAGTCGGCGCCGACGACGCCCGGACCGCCGGCCGGGTGCTCGGCGAAGTGCTCGCCTGACCCGCCGGCGTCCTGCTCAGGCCGTCATCATCTGCCGCAACAGTGGCGAGTCATAGATCCGGTGCGGATCCAGCCGGTCGAAGATCGCCACCGCGTCGGCGAACCGGGCACCGGCCGGCTGGCCCTTGTCGAAGGACTCGGGGATGCGCTGGCTGATGAACTCGTTGGAGGTGTAGGCGCCTTCGGACGTGAAACCCCATGCCTTTGACCACTCGACCCGGATGCCGGTGCGATCGGTGTCGAACAGCCGCCACATCGTGTCCTCGAACTCGGCATAGAACTCCGGGGCATGCGGTGTGCGCGGCAGCGACAGCGTGCCGATCCAGACCGCGGTGTCCCACTCGGGATGATCCGGGCGGCGCCGGGTGGGGGAGAGCAGGGCCTCGACCGCACCGTTGACCGTGGAATCGGCGGGATCGTCGATACCGGATACGCGGATCTCGATGGGGCCGTTCATCGGCCACCGCCGCCGGCTGCGATAGGCCTGCACCTGCGCCTCATGAGCCTTGTAGAACTCGTGGAGCACCCACTGCACGTCCGAGCGCTTGCACAGCACCACATAGCCGCTGGAGGTCATCAGCAGGGTGTTCGCCCGGACATAGCGCATCAGGGCCGAGGACCGGCCCCACAGATCCCGCAGGGCCAGCAGGCTGCTGGAGGTGATCTGCGCCATGAGCTGACCGAACGCCGGGGTCCTGCTCTGGTTGTTGACCACGGAGGTGATCATGTTCTGCAGCGGCCGCGGGATCGCATCTGCGAACACATAGTTGTAGGGACCCAGGGCCGGGATTGCGCCGAACGGCGGCAGGATCGGCGAGGCGAGCGACCAGGTCTTGGTCCACGGATTGGACGTGAACGGGAACCAGGTGATCTCGATCCGGCCGGTCGAGGCCAGCTCGCGGTCGATCGTGCGCCGGCTCGAGCCCGGGGCGCCGAGCACCTCGGAGCCGCGCGTCCAGATGTTGCTCCGGCAGCGCATGTGCTGGCCGGGGCCGTGGCGCAGCGTGACCTGGGTGAGGAAGACGCGGCCCAGGCCGACGAGCAGGGCGCCCATATCGGGATGCGTGCGGTCGAAGGCCCTGGCGACATAGCTGCCGGTCTCCTCGTCCCAGACCACAGCGCGCAGGGTGGTGACGATGTTCGCCACGGCGCCGAAGCTGTGGCCGGTGGGCTTGCGTTCTCGGTTGGCCGGCACCCCCGTGCCATGCCCGGCGATCTGCAGGACACCGGCGATCGAGACCGAGCCGACGGCCGGGTGATGGGCGATGCTGCGGCCCCGCCAGTCGAGGTGGTTGAGGATCGCATCGAGGCTGGCGCCGGCGCCCGCGGTCACGGTGGTGCTGTTCGAAGTGACCCGGTTGATCGACTGCATGTTCACCATGAGGATCTGGGCATCCCTCGTTCCGTTTGCAACAGCAAACGGCGACCAGTTGTGCGAGTAGCCCAACGGACGGATCGTCCAGCCATTCGCATGGGCCCAGTTCGCGAGTGCGACAACGGTGTCCTCGCTCTGGGCCGTCACGTGCCAAAGGGGCGACGTGACGACTTCGCGGGACCAATTCTGATAACGCTGCAAATAAGGGCGTACGCCCGAGGGCAGCGATGGCGGGCTCGGCTGCTCGGCATGCGCCGCATCGATCCGCCCGGCCGGCACCCAGCCCCCGGCCAGCGCGACGGCGCCGGCGCTAACGGCTGCGCCGCGCAGGAAATTTCTCCGCGAAAGTCCTCCCATGATCCTTCCCCTGATTCCCCGGTGACCGCACTCCGCTGGTCATACGTCCAATAAGTTAGCGGTTCTCAGGAAATTTTGGGTCGGTACGGTGGTGTTATGCAAATCACGCACCTTGGCCATTCGACCGTGCTGCTTGACATCGACGGTGTCCGATTGCTGATCGATCCGGGCGCATTCTCCGATGCCTGGCATGACCTCACCGAGCTCGACGCGATCCTCGTCACGCACCTGCACGGCGACCACGTCGATCCCCAGCACCTGCCCGCACTCCTCGCGGCCAACCCGGACGCCCGCCTGCTCGTCGAGCCGAGTGTTCCCGACACGGTCGACCTGCCCACCGCTCAGCGCCTCCCCGCCGAGACCAGCGTGCGTGTCGGCGGCGTTCTCGTGCACACCGTCGGCGGCGAACACGCCGTCATCCACCGCGATATCCCCATGGTCGGCAACATCGGCCTGGTCATCTCCGCCGAGGGTCATCCCACGCTCTTCCACCCCGGCGACTCCCTCGCCGCCTGCCCGCCCGGCATCGACGTCCTCGCCCTGCCCGCCATGGGGCCCTGGGCCGCCCTCAAGGAGCACATCGACTTCACTCGCACCATCGGCGCGCCCCTTGGATTTCCTATTCATGACGGGCTCATCAACGACCGCGGCTGGAAACTCATCACCGATCGCATCAGCGACCTCACCGAGACCCGCCTCCACGACTATCGCGACGGCAACCCCCACGCCGTCTAGTCGGCGTTCGCCCTGCGCCGCGCGGACACTCGTTGCCGATCAGAGCACGAACAGCGTGACCGTCGAACCCTCCGGAGCCTGCTGGCCGGCGGGCGGATCGGTGCGCAGGGCATAGCCGATGTCGAGAAAGTTCTCACCGGGCTTGGTCTCGACCTTGAAGCCCGCATCGGTCAGCTGCTTGGTGGCCTGATCGGTCGGGAGGGCCTTGATCTCGGGCACGCGCACGAGGGCCGGGCCGATGGAGCGGACGAGCGTGATCGTGTCCCCGCGCTTGCCGAAGCCCTGATGCGGGTTCTGCGAGATGATCGCGCCGGCCGCAACACTCGGGGAATGCGCCGTGCGCACGACGACCTTGAAGCCGGCCTGCTCGAGGTTCGCCTGGGCCTGATCGGCTCCGCGGCCGGACTGGTTGGCGATGCGGATGGGCTGCGGGCCCTTGGACAGCGTCAGGTCGATCTGAGCATCGCGACGCATGGGCTCGCCGGGCTCCGCGGAGGTCGCGGTCACGAGACCGGGGGCGAGTTCCTCGTGCCAGTCCTCGTTGACCGTGCCGACGCCCAGATTCGCCTCGGCCAGCATCTTCGTGGCGTCGTCCTTGCTCATCCCGATGACCCGCGGCATCGCGAACCGCTCCGGCCCCTTCGAGACCGTGATCGCGACGGTGCCACCGCGGTCGATATCCGCGCCCGCCGCCGGCTCGGTGGAGATCACGACCCCCGCGGGCTCGGTCTCGCTGAAGGCTTCATTGATCTGAACGCCGAGGCCCTGCCCCTCGGCTGTCTCGACGGCTGTGGCCTGGGGCATCCCGGCGACCGCTGGCGTGGCGACGAAGCGGCCGTCGAACGTCCACCACACGCCACCACCGGTGAGCGTCAGCACCACCAGCAGCACCAGCGCAACCATCCGGCGCCGGCGCGCGATGGTCCCGGGCGGAGCGTGGCGGCCCCGCGGCCGATCCTCGTGCACCTCCCGCTCCGGTGTCCGCGACATGGCCGGCTGGCGCGTGGTCGGTGGCGACTGCGGAGAGCGAGCCGAACGGGGCGAGCGCACCGCGCCCACCGCCTGCGTACCCGCCCATTCCCTGCGGCCCCGCTCGCGGATCTCCGCCGAGCCACGGCTCTCCTCCGCGTCCCGCTCGGCCTCAGGGACATATTCCTCGAGCTCGATCGGACCCTCGTAGTCGTGGGGCGCGGTGTCCTCGAGGTCCACAAATTTCGCGCTGAACGCCGCGGTCAGCGCCGGGTCGTCCATCACTCCGTGGGACAGGGCGTCCAGCGCCCGCCGCGTCATCGAGCGGAACTCCCGCGCGTCGTGCGGGCGACGATCGGGCTCGCGCTGGGTGGCGGCGCGCACCAGCGCGTCCAGATAGGGCGGGATGCCGTTGCGCGAAACCTGCCAGGACGTGTCGAGACGCGTCGAGGGGGCGGGGATGCGGTTGTGGACGTGGGCGTACGCCACCTGGATCGGCGTCTCGCCCTTGTAGGGCTTCGTCCCCGTCAGCAGCTCGAACAGCACGACCCCGGTCGAATAGACGTCGGAGCGCGTGTCCGCCTTGCCATGCAGGACGAGCTCGGGCGGCAGATAGGAGACGGTCCCGATGAGTACGCCCTGGGTGGCGGTCGCGGTGTGTGCGCTGATCGCTCGCGCCAGGCCGAAGTCGGCGACCTTGAGCTGGCCCCGGTCGGAGATGAGCACGTTCTCCGGCTTGATGTCGCGATGGACCAGGCCGTTCTCGTGGGCGGCGCAGAGTGCGGCGAGGATCAGGTCGATCAGCTCCAGCGCCTTCTGCGGGTCCATGGGGGTGTCGGCGCTGATCACATTCCGCAGCGTGCAGCCCTCGACATATTCCATGACGATGTATGCCCGGCCGACGTCGTGGCCCTGATCGAACACGCCGACGACATTCGGGTGACAGAGTTTTGCGGCCGAGCGCGCCTCGCGGTCGAATTTGCGAGAGAAATCCTCGTCCTCACCGAGGCCGTCGTGCATGACCTTCACTGCCACCACGCGGCCGAGCCGCATATCCGTCGCCCGATAGACCGTGGCCATCCCGCCGCGGGCCAGGCGCTGCAGGATCTGATAGCGACCGTCCAGCACAGCGCCGACCAGGGGGTCACCGATGCTGGTAGTAGTCACGTTGCGCTCCGAAAGACAAGTTGGGAAGTTGAGCCGCGTGCTGAGCCTGAGCCGCAGTCTAGGCAGGGATTGCGGACGAAGTGGGGCAACAATGTCGGGGTGTCGTGGTATCGATCGCGCGCAGGTTTCCCCTTCAGTAGGCCCTGGTCGAGGTCTAACCTGAGCTCATGCGGGCGCTGCAGGTGATCTATTCGTTCTTTCTCGGGCTGGCGCTGGTCGCGTTCGTCGGCATCGGCGTCGACACGTTTTATCCGCGGCCGAAGGTGGACTTCACCTATCCCACCGACCCCAACCCGACTCCCGAACAGCTCGAGGCCCAGCAGGCGCAGGCGGACGCGTACGCCCCCCTGATCGATGCCTGGAATCTGAACACCAGCATCATCCTGCTGGTGATTGCGACCGCAATCCTCATCGTCGCGCTGGTCCTGCCCGAACGGCTCGTGGTGCTGAGCAATGGCATGCTCCTCGGCGGGCTGTTCACGCTGTTCTATGCGGTGGTGACCTCCTGGTCGAACGAGCACATCCTGCGCTTCGTCGTGATCGCGATCGCGCTCACCGTGACGGTCGTCGTCGGGTGGAGGAAATTCCGCGCGCGCCCGGTCGCGGCTGACGGCGCCGCTCCCGAGGGTGCTGCTCCCGAGGGCGCCGCCGTCCTGGAGAACCGCGTTGCTGAGCTGGAGCAGCGCTTCGACGCGCTGCGCAAGGCCCTTGGCGGCTGACCCGCGCGTACCAAAGAGATCAGATCAGGACGACCGCGAAGGCCGGTTCCTGGGTGACCCGATCACCGAGGACGTGGCGCAGCCGCGCCCAGTCGTCGGCGTGATAGACGGCGAAATCCTGCCAGCCCTCCCAGACCAGCACGGTGGGCTCGGTCAGGTCGGTCAGGCAGTCCCACAGCGCGTCGAGGTTCTGCCCGTAATAGTCCGGAAATCCGAGCGCTCGGCCGATCCCGCTCAGCACCCCCGGACGGTCACTGACCCGAGCCAGTTCGCCAACGGTCCAACCGTGGCTCTGCAGCTGGCGGACGAGGTCACTCGGCGGCCGGCCGAGGCGGTAGACACCGGGGGTTCGCCGGATCAATCCGGCGGGGATGTCGCGGAGGCTCATCGTCGAATCCTCTTGAACGTCGCGTAATGATCGTCTGTCCAGTAATGGATTCGATCATTGTCGCCCGTCACGATCCGCCGCGCCCCGCGATTGCGCGAACCAGGGGTGTCCACCGTGTACTCCCGGTAGTATCCGCGCCGCTCCTGCGGAAGGATCCCCTCGTAGTTGCCGAAGGTCGACCCGTCCTTGTCATAGGGGAACGGCCCGCCGCGATCGATCAACTCCAGCGTCCGGTGGGCTTCCCGCGGCAGATCGGCGGCCGCGATCCAGGCCAGCCCGGAGACGGGGTCGGTGGCTCGATCGGGGGAACGCGCGGCGGTCGTGCCTGGGCGCGCCGGTGCTGTGGTGCCGGTCGCCGTGGCGGGCGGGGTGGTGGTCTGGGCCCAGGAGGTGGGCTGCGCCGTGGTGGGCGTACGCCCGCTCCCGCCGGTCCCGCCGCCCAGCAACAGCCAGGCACCCAGCACGATCAGCACGAGGACCGCGAGCGCGGCCCACGGTTTCCGGTTCGTCACTGCATCGACGGCGGTGGCGGCGCGTCGTCGGAGCGCTTCGGCTGCACGGGAATGAACGGGTCTGCCTCGGCACCCATGCGGAACACGCTCGCCAGAAAGTCCTGCATGGCCGGATCGGCGTTCCAGGACTCGCGGAGCTTGCCGGACAGGCGTCGGGCGGCGGCCTCCGCATCGGCGGCGCGCGTGATCGCACGGGTCACCCAGACCCGGCGCGCGCCCGCCTCGAGAACCTCATCGATGGTGTCCTCGTCGATACCGCCGGAGGCGAACCAGGGCTTGGACTCCGGGTCACCGGGCGGCACGGTCGTTGCGGTGAACCGCACCAGATCGAGTCCCGGTGCCTGGTAGTCGTCGTGGGGCGCCGACAGATAGACAGGCCCGATCGAGAGATAGTTCACCTCGGGGTCGGCGACGGTTTCGCGGATCTGCGGCTCATCGTGTGCGGACTGGCCGATCAGGGCCCACTGGTGCAGCATCGGACGTGCGACCTTGGGGGCGGTGTCGGCCTGGGACAGGTGGAGCAGGTCACCGCTGAATTGCTTCGCGAGCGGCGGTGAGCTGTTGACCACCACGAGGCCCTGATAGTGGTAGCTGATCGTCCTCGCCAGGTCCAGGGCTTCGAGCAGCTGGTCCTCCGGGGCATCGTCCTCGCGTACCTGCAGAATATCCACCCCGCCCGCGAAGGCCTTTTCCACGAAGTCGGCGAAGTCGCCGGTCTCCGTGCGCAGGTCGGTGCTCAGATAGAGCCGCGCGGTCTTCAGCCGCACGTCGAGTCCCATGAGTGCTGTCACGCGGCTCAGCCTAGCGTCGAAATTTCGTGCCTCAGGCGGGGGTGCAGGTGGATTATCCAGATGCACCCCTCGCTCATGCGCGGAATTGCGCGCATGAGGGCGGGTGGCAACCCAGCAGGTCAACGGTGCGGTGATCCCGGCGAGTTTGCACGGGCCCGGGCGTCCTTGGCGTGCTCAGGCCTCGCGGTGCGTTGCGGCGTACGCCAGGGCGGTCAACGCGATCCGGCCGTCGTCGGTCATCGGAGCATCCAGCGCGGCTAGCGCGCCCTCGAACCCCTCGGTGATCATCGC
>JAUNRO010000156.1 GCA_030544185.1 Propionibacteriaceae bacterium
GAGGCAGCCCAGGGCATACCAGTCCGACTTGTCGGTGGCGCCTTCGCCGGCGGCCTGTTCGGGCGACATGTACGCCGCGGTGCCCAGCGCGGTGGCGGGCGCCGTGAGCGCCGCTCCCAGATTGCGGGCGAGCTGGGCGATGCCGAAGTCGACGAGTTTGACCTGATCGTGGTGATACATCACGTTGCCGGGCTTGATGTCGCGATGGACGATGCCGATGCGATGGGCGGTCTGCAGCGCGAGCGCGACCTCCAGGGCGACGTGGATGCCCTGGTTGATGTCCATGCGGCCGGTGTCGTGGATGATCTGCGACAGGGTGGGCCCGGCCAGCAGCTCCATCACCAGATAGGCGGTGTTGCCGTCCACGCCCGCGTCATAGATCTGGACGATGTTGGGGGCCGACAGGCCGGCGGTCGCGATGGCCTCGCGCCGGAAGCGCTCACGCGCGGTGGCTTCCGCGGCTGCAAGGTCGACGGTCTTGATCGCGACGATGCGTTCCAACACCCGGTCGCGGCCGCGCCACACCTGGCCCATGCCGCCACCGGCGATCCGTTCGGTCAGCTCATAGCGACCAGCGAGCAGGTCGGGACTCATGGACTCCATCCTGACATGGGAGCGCGGCGCGCCCGGATTTCAATTCCGTCGCTGGGGCGCTCAGGGGCTGTCATCAAGGCGACGGGGGGTGGGCTCGGCGGCGTCCGGTGATCCGGGATCCTCGGCGGACGGCGGTTCGCCGTCGGCGGCCCGCCGCGGCGTGGCGGCCGTGGCCGATGCGTCGGTGACCCCATCCGTCTCCTCATCCCCCGCGGCAGGCGCGTGAATGCCAGCCTTGCGGGCCCACAGCCACAGGGCGATGCCGCCGAGGACCATCGGCACCGACAGCCACTGGCCCATGCTCATGCCGAGCCCGAGCGTACCCAGGAATTCGTCAGGTTCCCGATAGAACTCCGCCACGAACCGGAACACTCCGTAACCGATTAGGAAGGCCGCGGAGACCTGACCGCGGGCGCGCCCGCGCCGGGCGTACATCCACAGGAGCAGCGCCAACAACAATCCCTCGCCGAGGAACTGATAGATCTGTGACGGATGCCGGGGATCGGGCCCGGCCAGGGGGAAGACGGTGGCCCAGGGCAACTCCGGCGAGGCGACGCGGCCCCAGAGCTCACCGTTGATGAAGTTCCCGATGCGGCCGGCGGCGAGGCCGGTGGGAACGGCGGGGACGAGGAAGTCGGTGACATCAAGGAACGGGCGTTCGGTGCGGCGGGCATAGAGCCACAGGCCGATGATCACCCCGATCGCACCACCGTGGAAACTCATCCCGCCTTCCCACAGTTTCAGAATGTCGAAAGGGTTCGCGAGATAGTGCGCGGGCTTGTAGAACAGGCAATAGCCCAGCCGGCCACCGACGATGATGCCGCTGATCGCGACAAACATCAGGTCTTCGACGGTCTCGCGGACATAGGGCCGCGGCTCGGTGATCCGCGCGAACGGCTGATGCTTCAGGCGCTGACGCAGCAGGAGATAGCCGACGGCGAACCCGACGAGATACATCACTGCATACCAGTGCACGGTCACCGGACCGACGCGGAACGCGACCGGATCGATGTCAGGGAAGTGCAGCACTAAGGGTGTCACGTTCGCCAAGTGTGCCACGGCGACCCGGCATTCTCCGTTCGCCGGACCGTTCTCTCAGCTGCCCTGAACCGGGTTATTGGATTATTCGGACACGAGCTTCGCGATCACGGCCGGCGCTGGTTTGCCCAAGGCGGGCAACGCGGGGGGAACGGTCGCGGCCACCGCGATCACCAGGCAGAGGGCGACGACACCGAGCAGGAGCAGGATCGGCACCTGCACCACGGCCACTCCCAGCAGCAGGCCCAGCGCATAGGCCATGAATCCGGTGGCGACCCCCGCCATCACCAGGCCGGCGAGCAGGCCCGTCACGGTGATGAGGAGCGCCTCGAACAGCGACATCAGCACCCGCTGGCGCGGGGTCGCGCCAACGATCGAGGCGAGGGCGAGCTCGGCGTCGCGCTGGCGCGACATCATGAGGAGGCCGCCGACCGAGCCGGCGCCGGCGATGATCAGTGGCGCGCCGACCAGGCTGAAGACCGCGAACGGCCCCGCCGATGACAGCAAGACCTCCCGCCCCGCAGCACGCGTGCTGGCCTCGAGAGTGTCGACCATGGCGATCATGCCGATCATCAGGCCGACGGCGAACATGATGGGGCCCACACTGCGGGCGAACCGTTCGGCGCGAACCCGGACGGTCGTCCGGGCGAGGTGCCAGATGCCGCCGGGGCTGGGAATGAGGGCGGCCCAGGCGCGGGCGAACGCCGTCAGGGCCGGCGGACCGGCCGCGGTGATCGCGATCCCGGTGACCACGAGCAGCAGCACCGCCAGTTGGAAGGCGAGATCGCCCGCGTCGGGACCGGCGGATCGGCTCACCGCGGGAAAGCCGGCGAACGCCGCGGCGATGATCGCCCAGCACGCCGCGATCGCGAGGCCGCGGAGCACCCAGAGCCGGCGCTTGGCGACGCCGGTGACCTCCCGGACCGGGCGCAGGGCCTCGACCGGCGGGATCCGGCTGGCGGCGCGGGCCTGCTTCCAGCCGCCGATGAGGGCGATGAGGACGCAGAGGAGATTGGCACCGAGATAGGCCCAGAGGGCCTGCCCCACGGCCGGAACCGCCATCTCACGGTCGGCGGCCTCGGCGTCGAGGTAGAACCGGAACAGCACTCCGGCGAGGAGATCACCGGCGAGGGCGCAGGCGAGGGTCACGACGACGAGTTGGAGCATCACCACGCGCACGATCTGGCCCGGGGTGGCCCCGGCGAGGGCGAGCCGGGCGAACGCGCCGCGCCGGGCGGCGATGACCAGCGCCGTCGAGGAGCCGATCACCACGGCGCCGACGATCGCACCGAAGAGCACGTTGACCCCACCGACCGCGGCGAGCTGACCGAGGTTGGTCAGGGTCAGGACCCCTGCGGCATACCCGTTGATTCCGGTCGCGATGTAGAGGAAGCCGATCGCCAGACCATAGTTGGCGGCGACGAACGTCAGGCAGACGCCGGCCCAGGTGAGCCAGGAGTGCTTGATCTCCGCGAGCTGGACCTTCCTCATCGTCCGGCCTCGTCCCGGGAGCGCTCGAGCTCGGCGGTCAGCTCGGTCATGATCGAGGCGACGCGGTCGGCGCCGGGGTTGAGCTCTTCGCGGGCGAGGCGGCCGTTGAAGAGGAAGAGGACGCGGTCGCAGCGCGCCGCCACGGACGGATCGTGGGTGACGGTGAGCACGCAGTGGCCGTCGGTGTGGGCGAGGGAGACGAGTTCGTCGAGGACGACGACTCCGGTCCGGGTGTCCAGCGCACCGGTGGGCTCGTCGGCGAACACGATCGGCGGCCGCTGCGCGAGCACCCGGGCCAGCGCGACGCGCTGCTGCTCACCGCCGGACATCTCCGACGGCAGCGCGTGGGCGCGATGCCCGAGTCCGACGGTCTCGAGCGTCTGGTCGATCGTCTCGGTCGGGACCCGCTTGCGCCCGAGCCGGAACGGCAGCGCGACGTTCTCGAAGCCCGACAGCGTCGGCATGAGGTTGTAGGACTGGAAGACGAAGCCCACATCGGCCCGCCGCATGACCGCGAGCTGCGCATCGGACCGGGTCGACAGCACCGTGCCGGCGAGGACCGCATCGCCACCGGTGGGGCGGACCAACCCGGCGAGGCAATAGAGCAAGGTGGACTTCCCGGACCCCGACGGGCCCATCACGGCGACCATTTCACCCTCGCGGACCCGGAGGCTGATGCCGTGCAGCATCGGGACCTGTTGATCACCGGCGAGATAGGCATGGGAAACGTTGTCAGCGACGATCATGGGGCGTGCTCCTGCATCGGGGGGTTGCAGTGTCACGCTAATCTCCGCGACAGGCCGCGAGCCCGTGTCGTGCCGCACGTCTTGCCGTGCCCAACCATGACCGTGGTCATGGGTCCGCTGGGTGCAGCCCGAGCCGCTCGCGTGTGCATCCAGTGTTGTGCGCACAGCACCGCGTGCACACGCGAGCCGGCCTCGGACGGGCAGGCCGGGCAAAGGCCCGATCAGGCGCGAACGTAGCGCGGGAAGTCAGTCGCGCGCTCCATCTTCTGCGGTGCGGGATTCATGTCGATCCCCAGGTCCTTCGCGAAGACCAACCGGGTGCCGGTGTAGACGCCCTCGGCGCGCTCATCGAGCTCGAACACGCGCGCACCGCGCAGGGTGTGCATGTCCCAGGTGCCGTCGTTCAGGCCATAGGTGCCGAACCCGGTGCCGGGACCATAGCCGAGCTCGATGCCGTAGTAGTTGCCCTTGTAGGTGTTGATGTGGTCGTGACCGCAATACATGCCCTTGATGTCGCCACGCTCGAAGGCGGCGGCGTACAGCCCCGAGTTGAACAGACCGGTATAGACACCCTCGTGCTTGACGCCCTCGATCTGGTGCCGCTCGCGGGCGCGCGCGACCCCGGCCTCATCGGAGCTGAACTGCGAACCGAACCACATGTGGTGGTGCTCGAACAGCGGGATGTGGAAATACATCAGGCCCGGCACCTTGCGGCGATAACGCTTCTCGGTCTCCATGGAGACGTCCTGATACCAGCGGATCTGTTCGGGGCGGATCCAGTCATAGCCCATGAGGCCCTGGCGGTCCTGCCCGGCGATGGTCTGTGGGGCGTACCGGTTGGAATCCAGGAGCCAGATCGCGAACGCCGGGGCGTGGCCGCGGGAGCCGCGCACCAGCAGGTGGGCGTTGCTCTCACCGAAGACGCCACCGTCCGCATCGATCCCTGGGTTGAGGTTGTGCTTGTACTGACGGAGGAAATTGACGATCTGCGGTTCCCTCATCGAGGTGCCATTCGACTCGGTCGAGTCCTCGTCGTGGTTGCCGAAGGTGAGCGCCCACTTGATCCCGCGGGACTCCATGGGCATGACGACGTTGTTGTAAGCCTGTTTGACCTCGCGGTCATTCCTCGGCGAGCCGTTGATGACATCGCCATTGATCACCGCGAACTGCGGCTTCTCCTGATCCAGCACCTTGCTGATGAGTTCCACGGTCCGGCGGTCGGTCAGCGCACCGTCCTGGGTGTCGTTGAACTGCACGATCTTGAACTTGCCGTCACGGCCGAAGGACAGCGGCATCTGCCGGCTGGGCGAGCTCTTCGGGCCCGCGTGGGCGCTGGTGGGCAGGGATGCGAGCACGCCGGCTGCGGCGGCGGCCGTGCCGCCCGCGAGCAGGCTGCGACGGCCGATGGACCAGGAATTGGCGTCGTTCTCGGACATGGTGTTTCCTCCGTTGGGGGGGCCAAATGGACGGTGTCCGAGAGCAGGCTAGAAAGCTCAGATGGCCGCTACGTGACCATTGGAAGGCAACCGAGCCGCCAGGATTCACCCGGGAGTTGAGTAAAAGTCGCCCAGGGTGGGTTGCTTAACCGGTCTGGTGCTGGCGCCGCGGTCAATCCGCCCGGCGCACCCCGATCCGCAGCCGGATCGGCTCCTTTTGCCCGCCCGAGTGGATGACGTCGCGATCGGAGACCGTGAGCTGGGTCTGATGGCACTCCAGCGCTGCCTGCACCTGGGGCAGCCAATGCTCCAGATCCCACCACTGGCCGTCGGCCTCGTCGTCGGAAAGCAGTTCCACCAGGGGTACGCCCAGTTCCGCGCACGCGGCCTTCGTCAGGTGGTGCAGGCGGACGTGGTCGGGGTGGAAGTAGCCGCCGTCCTCGTCATAGGTGACCACGACATCGGGGGCGAGGGCAGCGAGCCCCGCCACCAGGTCGGCCACCGTTTCGTCGGAATCCGCCGCGGTCAGGGACTCGGGGCCGGAGTCCTCGGCCGGACCCGCCTCCCCCTCGCGTACCCATCGCATCCCCGAGTCCTCATAGCGGCGCGGCTCCAGACCCTCGGCCCGCGCCGGCGGCTCGCCGAGGAACATGGGTTTCCCCGCCCCGAGCGTGCGCAGCGCAGCGGCGAGCTCGCCCTCACGATGGGCGACGAACTCCTCGCCCTCGAGGCCGGGGAACCGGCCCTTGACCAGCTCACCCCGTTCGCCGCGGGTGGCGGTGAGGACCAGGCACTCGATGCCCTGGTCGACCAACTCGGCAATCAGCGCGCCGGTGGCCAGCGTCTCGTCGTCGGGGTGGGCATGGGTGAAGACCACGCGCCGCGCGCCGGCGAATCGCTTCATCGGACGACCTCCAGGGTCTGCTCGGCATAGATGTCGGCGAGTCGCGCGGAGACGCTGAGCCAGTCCTGGCCCTGCACCCGCACGAGGCCACCGAATGACAGTCGCGTGTGCGCGGCGTCGTCGGTCAGCAGTTCGGTGATGGCCTCGGCCCAGACCTGCGGATCGCGGGAGTCGAGCACGATCCCGGTCCGGCCGTCCTGAACCGATTCGACGAGCCCGCCGGCAGCGGTCGCGACGACGGGTACGCCGGAGGCGGCGGCCTCCAACGCCACCAGGCCGAACGTCTCCGAATGCGACGGCACGAGCAGCAGCCGCGCGCCCCGCATCATCGACGCGAACTCCGGGCGCGGACGCGAGCCGGAATAGACGACATCGCCCGCAACGCCGAGGTGATGGACGAGCATCTCGATCTGGCCGTGATAGTCCGCGAAATCGGCGGAGGTTTCTCCCGCAATCACGAGGTGGGGCCGGATCCCCGGGTCGATACGGGCGAGCGCCTCGAGCGCGAGGTCGGGACCCTTGAGCGGCTGGAGGCGGGCCGCGAACAGGACATAGGGCCGCCCCATCTCACAGCAGCGCCAGCTCGGCTCCCCCGGCGACAGTGGCCGGAACAGCTGCGTATCCACTCCGGGGTGCAGCACCTGGATGCGCGCCGGATCGGCGCCGCAGCGCTCGACGACCGTGCGGCCCTCGGCCTGCGAGACAGCGATCACGATGTCGGATTCCTTGGCGATCAGCGCCTCGCCCGGCACTCGGCGTGGCGACTCCGGCGGCTCGCCGTCGGCGAGTGGATGGTCCGGCAGGGCGGCGACGGAGTGATAGCTCTGGAGATGCGGCACGCCCAGCTCGCGCGCGACTCCAAGCGCCGCGACACCGGACATCCAGTGGTGGGAGTGCACGAGCTGGACGGGCTCGAGCGCCGTCTCGAGCTCGCGCAACCGCCGGCGCAGACCGGCGGTGAACTGATCGAGGTAGTCGTCGATGCGGCTCTTCGGCAGGGGTTTGGCGGGGCCGGCGTCGAGGGTGTGCAGGCGGACGCCCGGGGCGGTCTGGACGATGTCCGGCGCTTCCGGATCGTCGCGGCGGGTGAACAGCTCCACCTGGTGGCCAAGCTGGCCCAGGGATTCCGCCTGCTCCCGGACCACCGCGTTCATGCCGCCGCCATCCCCCGTGCCCAGGGCAGTGTAGGGCGAGGTGTGCAAGGAGACCTTTGCGACGCGCATGGAGAGAGACTAGTCCTGTTCGACCGCGGGTCGTTCCGGGCCA
>JAUNRO010000157.1:0-1798 GCA_030544185.1 Propionibacteriaceae bacterium
GCGCGCTTCGTTCGGGACGAAGAGGTCGCAGGTTCAAATCCTGTCACCCCGACCAAAGCAAATCCCCATTGCACTCCGGGGGCCTCGCGCCCCGTCGGTGAGTGGTCTGCGGTTCCTCGCACCTGGCCCACCGGTGCACGTCGACGTGGAAATCGCCTGTTACCGAGGTGCACCTCGCCTCAGTAGAATGCATGAAAATCACGATGAAGAACGCGGCTCAATGATCCGGGTGTGGATCGATTGAGCGCCACTTCGCAGTGACCCGGGGGGCCAACAGATTTCTTGGTGACGGGGATACACAATCCGGAGAGTGCAGGTGGCATGTCTGCGACGCCCAGCCCGCCGTGGGAGCTGACGCTGCTGGGAAAGTGGCAGTTGCGCCGAGGGGGCCAACCGGTCAAGGTGACGCCTCGCCAACGCGCGCTCATCACGGCGCTGGCGCTCCATGGGGAACGGTCACGGGAATTCCTGGCCACGCTCCTGTGGGCCGATAGCACGACGGCACAGGCGATGGGGAATCTGCGTGCAGGGGTGTGGCAGATTCGTCGGCGATCTCCCGGGCTGGTCCTGGATTTCGACGGGCGACTGAGCCTGGCGGAGGACGTGCAGGTGGATGTTGCGGAACTGCAGCATAACGTCGATCGAATCTCGGAAATGACTCCGGAAAACGAGCTGCGGATGATTCTTGAGTCGCTTGCGAATGAGGCCCTTCTGCCCGGCTGGCGCGACTCCTGGGTGCTGATAGAGCGGGAAAGGTTGCACGAGGCGCGAGTCAGCGCTTACGAGTCCCTGGCTGAGCAGTTCCTCGCTCGGAACGCGCCACGGGACGCTATCCGCGCCGCACTGGCGGCTGTGGAGGCCGATCCGATGCGGGAGTCCGCGCACCGCTGGCTGGCACAAAGCCACATCGCGAACGGCCAGCGCGAAAAGGCCGGGCACGTTTATCAGCGTTTCCGGATGCTCAGCCTGCAGAAGTTCGGCCTCGAGCCTTCCCAACGATTCGCCCAGCTGGTCGACGCGCCGGCATCAGCCGCTACCGAGGTGCGCCGAAAACACGGGTGATCTCCCGATCCATGATCAGGTGGAACTCCCCTGGTCGCGGATGGTCGACCCCCGGTGGCCAGGTCGCGTGTGTCTGGAAGCCGTGGTCGGTATACCAGTTGTAGCCGCCAATGCTGCCGTATTGGTCGGTTCGGTAGGCATGGTCCGCGGTGCCGGTGTCCCAGGCGAAGGCAGTCTCCGACTTGTAGCCCTCGGAGAATTTCGGGGTGGCGACAGGCGCGCCGCCATAGCCGATCGCCACCGTGAGATCCACCTCGTGTTCCTCACCGTGCGCGGGCGCCCAGAACTGGGTCGCCCATTGCGCACCGGAGGAGAACCCGCCAACCACCACTCGGTCGAACTCGATATCGAACTCGCTCTTCACGTGATGCAGGAGATCCGATGACCACTGCGCCTTCCCCCGCGCATTGTCCGGGTCATACCAGCAATTGGCGTTGTCGCCCCGATTGCGCCGCAGGTTGCCGTCATAATCGCAACCGGGGGGCGGCGCAACCGGGGTGAGCAGGATCATGTTGTGCTTGCGTGCGACCGCGACCAGTCCGTCCTCTCCGCCAGCATCCAGCTGATACGGACTCCTCGGGTTATAGAAGCCGTCGCCGCCGCTGCCGTCGGCGAACACCATCAGGCCGACCGGACGCGCTGTATCGACACCGGACGCGAACACGTGATACTCCGACTCATACTCACCGTTGTCGAAACTCGCATAGAGCTGATCGCCGTAGGTCTCGGCCCAAAG
>JAUNRO010000157.1:1808-7441 GCA_030544185.1 Propionibacteriaceae bacterium
CCAAAGCAGCGAGCAAGCGCTCATCGCAACGCTCACGACCGCCACCGTTCCTGCCGCGAGCGCGGCTGTGAGTTTCCGTTTCATGGGGTTCCCAAAGCGCCTTCCACCAAGCCATGGGCATCCCGGTCAGAGCAGGTGCCCACCCCGCAGCGCCGTGCCGCGGAACCCGGGACGCACGCCCCACAGGATAGCCCTGGATAGGGAACAACCCGATGTGTCGCAGTTCACACCCCGATGAGCACCGGTTCCTGCAGTTCGTCGAGCGCGCGCTCATAGGCCTCCGGGAGGAGCCATGCCTGCTGGGCTTCCTGACTCAGCGATCGCACGGGATCGAAGTAGTAGCAGACCCGCTCGGCGTCCACGTTCGGCGACCGGAACCCCGAGACCCCGTACTCGTGGCGGTAGAACTCCGCCGAATGGACATCTCGCTTGCCGATGGGAGTGTCCACGATGAACAGCGGGGTATTGAACCCAGCCGTGATGCCCCGCACTTCCTTCGACAGGTGCTGGGCCTCGGCGATGGGCAACCGGAAATGCTCGGTGCCCTTGACCATGTCGCACAAGTAGACGTAATAGGGGTGGACGTGCAGCCAGCCGAGCTTCTTGATCAGGGCCTTCAGCGTGCCGGCGTCATTGTTCACCCCGCGAAGCAGCACGGTTTGATTGCGGACGTATACCCCGCGCTCATGGAGTTTGCGCATGGCTTGCTCCACCACGGGCGTGACCTCGTTGGGATGATTGAAGTGGGTGTGCAGGACGACGTCCTTGAACATCTCCCGGCCCCGGTCAACAACCCCAGTGAGTGCGTCGAACCAGTCGTGGTCGGTGAGGAACTTCATCGGCTCGACTGACAGCGCCTTCGTTGCAAACCGGAAACGACGCACGTGCTCGATGTCCAGCAGGGCGTTGCCCAACTCCGCCACCGCGGCGGGCTTCAACCGGGCGAGATCGCCACCCGAGATGACCACATCCTCGATCTCCGGTGTCTGTCGGATGTAGTCCAGCGCCGCGCCCCAGCTCCGGGCGCCCGTCACGTGCTCTTTCTGGATCAGTTCGGTGTCCTGACCGACTGCATAGCTCCGCGTGCAGAACTGGCAATACACCGGGCACACAGCAGTGACCAGGAACAGCACTTTGTCCGGATACCGATGCACGAGCCCGGGGACCGGCGAACGGTCCTGTTCCTCGAGGGAATCCACCCGCAGGCAGGGATGATCGGCGTCCTGCTCCGAGCGCATGGGCAGGAACTGCCCGCGGATCGGATCGGAGGCCGCGTTGCGCCAGTCGATCAGGTTCATCACATAGGGCGTCAACCGGATCGACATGCCCACGTGCGCCAGTCCATCCTCGATGTCCTGAATCACTTCCGGACTGGTCACCCCCGCCAGCGCCTCCCGCAGCTTCTTGATTCGGGTGATCGAGTTGCGGTCCTGCCATCCGTGATGACCGAACTCTTCAGCCGAAACGTCCTTCCACACCGGAAACCGTGTCCAGTCCTGGTCCATGAGCACTCCTCGAGTCGTTAGCCGGAGACAGGCCTCGCTCCCCGGTCCACCGGATGCCTGTGCACCCGGTCCGCCAGCATCGGCAACGCGCCGTTAATCAGCCGTTACGGGCCTCCGCGGAGGCTGCCCACTCCGGCGGCGCGATAACGCCGAATTAATGCGCGTTCTGTGGAGTGCGTCTGTCGGCTGCGCCCACAAGCACAACTGGGCTCTGCCCATGAGAGCCCGGCTGCGGGCTCTGCACCGCAATCCGCTGCTGCACTCGGGGAGGAACGAGATGATTCAAGTCGGTCTGGACACCGGCCCGTCCACGATCGGCACCGGCACAGCGTGTCTGGACGAAACGCCGTGCCTGCACGAACTTTTTGAGCGGCAATGCGATGCCGATCCGGACGGCACGGCCTTGATCTGCGGCGACCTCTCGCTGACCTATGCCGAGCTCGATGCCGAGGCGAACCGTGTCGCGCATTACCTGCGCGCCCACTGGGTCGGGCCAGGGTCCCTCGTCGGCCTGTTCTATGAGCGCTCCGAGTTGCCGATCATTGCGATCCTCGGCTGCCTCAAGGCGGGCGCGGCCTACGTGCCACTGGATCTGGGCCACCCGGATGAGCGCATCCAATACATCGCCGCCGAAGCGTCGATCCAGGTCGTTTTGACCGAGGGACGTCTCGCTGATCGGTGCGACCGGCTGGTCGAGGCGGAGGTGATCGCCACGGACCTCGCCGCAGACGCCATCGCCGCCTGCGCGGACCGCCGGTTGAGTCCCACGGAGATCGGGCTGACACCCGACGACCTGTGTTATGTGATCTTCACCTCGGGCACCACCGGGCGGCCCAAGGGCGTGATGACCGAACACCGGAACGCCACCCATTTCATCCCCGCATTCAACCTGGTCTGCTCGACCACACCGCAGGACCGGATCTATCAGGGCTTCTCACTCGGCTTCGACGGCTCGGTCGAAGAGATCTGGATGGCCTTCTCCAACGGCGCCACACTGGTGGTCGGTGACCGGACGGCGCCGAGTTTCGGCAACGATCTGGCGAAATATCTCAGCGATCTCGAAGTGACCTACTTCTCCACGGTTCCCACGATGCTCGCCACCATGACCGACGAGATTCCTTCCCTGCGTCAGGTCGTCGTCAGCGGCGAAGCCTGCCCCCCGCAGTTGGTGGCCGACTGGGCCCGTCCGGGGCGATTGATGCTCAATGTGTACGGCCCGACCGAAGCCACGGTCAACACCACGGCCTTCGCCTGCGAGCCCGATCGGCCGGTCACCATCGGCAAACCGCTGGCGGGATACGAGGCATGGATCCTGGACTCGTCCATGGAGCCGGTCCCGCCCGGGGAAAAGGGCGAGCTTTACATCGCCGGTGACGGAATCGCCCGGGGCTATCTCAATCAGCCGGAGCTGACCGCACGGCAATTCCTGGCGGCTCCGGACAACGGCGGCCGTCTCTATCGCACCGGCGATCTCGTCCGGCTCAATGATGCGCAGGAGATCGAGTTCTTCGGCCGGATCGACGGCCAGGTGAAGATTCGCGGCTTTCGCGTGGAACTCGCCGAGATCGAAGCGGTGCTGCGCGAGGACGATGCCATCAGGGAATCGGCAGTGAAGGTCCACACCGAAGACGGTGTCGACTTCCTCGCGGCGTACGCAGTGCTCGAGCGATCGGCCGAACTGGACCGGACCCGCCTGCTGTCCACGTTGCGGTCCCGGCTTCCGGCTTACATGGTCCCGTCCACCCTTGACACCGTGCCCGCGGTCCCCAGGCTGACCAGCGGCAAACTCGATCGTGGCGCGCTGCCGGATCCCGGGACGCCCTTGGTCGACGAGGGTGGCGTGGGTGAACCGCCGGCCAACGACCAGGAGGCGCAGATCGCCGACACCTGGGCCTCCGTCTTCGGCTTGCCGGAGGTGGGGGTGACGCAGGACTTCTTCCTCGATCTCGGCGGCCATTCGCTCCTCGCCGCGCAGATGGTCGCTCGTCTGCGAGCCCGCACAGGCATTCGGGTGGCCATCCGCGATCTGTACGCCCACCCGACCGTGCGTCGGCTCGCCGACCACCTGTCCCGCACGCAGCAGCCCCGTCGTGCAATGCCCACCGGGACCGACATCGTCCCCACGCGGGCGCGTCCCAAGGTCGGTTGGGGGGTAGCCGCATTCCAGGCAGTGTTCATGACGATCCTGCTCGGTCTCCTGCTCCTCCCGCTGGCAGTCGTCGCGCCCGTGCTCGACGCCATGGTGGGCGTGGAGACCACACTCGTCGCGGGTGCGGTCTTCTTCCTGATCCTCGGGCTGCTCCTGCAGCCGGTGATGTTGCTCCTCAGCATCATGGCGAAATGGGCCATCATCGGCCGATACCGGCCCGGTGCCTATCCACTGTGGGGCAGTTACTACATCCGCTGGTGGATCGTTCAGCGCTTTGTCGAAGTGAGCGGTCACGGCCGGTTGGCCGGCACGCCTTTCATGTCGATCTACTACCGCCTGATGGGCGCGAAGGTCGGCCGCAACTGTGTTCTCGGGACCGAGCACTGCTCCACCTTCGACACAATCCGGATCGGCGACGACACCGCCATCGGGCCGGAAACCCACCTGCTGGGCTACCGCGTCGAGAACGGCTATTTGGTGATCGACACCGTCGACATCGGCAACGGCTGCTTCATCGGTGCGCACTCCGCGTTGGGACTCGGCGTCTGCATGGATGACGGCTCCCGCCTGGATGACATGTCGCTGCTCGCCGACGGCACCGTTCTGCAGGAGGGCGAGGAGGTCCATGGCTCGCCGGCGGAGCCGGGCGAGGTCGGGGTGCCCACGGACCGCATCCGGCGACCGAGCAGGGCCCGCCTCGTGCTGTTCAGCGCTGCGGCGCACCTGCTGAGCTGGGTGTCCATCATCCTCCTCGGCCTCCCGGCTCTGGTGGTGGCGGTCTTCTTGTTGGCAGCCGCCCAGCAGGGTTGGTTCCTCACCGGTCTCGCGCTCGCGGCACTGGCCGGGCCACTGCTGATCGCCCTCACCTGCGTCTGGGTGGCGCTGATCAAGAACCTGTGGCTGCGTCGCTCGACGCCCGGGGTGCACCGGGTCTACTCCCTCTACTATCTGCGGCACTGGTTGGCCTACAGCGTGCTGCGCACTAGCCGGCTGATCCTCCTGCCGGTCTTCACGACGATCTACCTACCACCGTTCATGCGCCTCCTCGGCGCCAAAGTGGGCCGGCATGCGGAGATGGCCGCCGTCTGGGCCTTTGTCCCCGACACGTTGACCCTGGGCGATGGCAGTTTCCTCGCCGACGGGGCCTTCATCGGCGGGCACCGGACGTTCGCCGGCCACTTCGAGGTCCGCCCGAACTCGGTCGGACGGCGCAGCTTCATCGGCAACAGCGCGATGCTGCCGGTGGGAGCAAGGGTCGGCGACGACAGCTTGATCGGCGTGCTCTCCGTCCCGCCATCCCGGACCGAGCCAACTCCGGATGGGACCGACTGGCTGGGCTCGCCCGCCTTCACCTTGCCGAACCGCGACAAGGTGACTCGGTTCAGCGAGGAGTCGACCTATCTGCCCACCCGGACGATGTACGCCCAGCGTGCGGCGATCGACGCCCTGCGCATCATCATCCCGATCTATGCAACGGCACTCCTCGCCATCGGTGCCGTTGCCGCGATCCTCTCCCTGTATCGGAACTTCGGTCTGGAGATCATGCTGCTCGCCGTTCCACTCCTCGCTCTCGCCGAGGCCACCGCGGCGGTGGCGGTCGTCGTGGTGCTCAAATGGGTGGTCATGCGGCGCTTCGACCCGATCGTCACGCCCTTGTGGTCCCGTTATGTCTGGCTCAACGAGATGGTCAACGGGGCCTATGAGTCGCTCATGTTCCCCTTCGTGGACCTGTTCTCCGGCACGCCATACGCCGCTCCCCTGCTGCGATTGCTGGGCTGTCGCATCGGCCGTCATTGCTACATTGGCAGCGCCTTGTTCTCTGAGTTCGATCTGATCGAGATCGGGGATCACGTGGCTCTCAACGAGAGTTCTGTCATCCAGACCCACCTCTTCGAGGATCGCATCATGAAATCCTCATCGCTGAAGGTGGGCGACGGCTGCACCGTCGGCAACATGTCGGTGGTGCTCTATGACACCAC
>JAUNRO010000158.1:0-5453 GCA_030544185.1 Propionibacteriaceae bacterium
CGGCACCAACGGCAAGGGCAGCACCGCCATCATGATCGAGTCGATGCTGCGCGCCGCCGGGCTGCGCACCGGGCGCTATTGTTCGCCCCACCTCATCGACGTCACCGAACGGATCGCGATCGACGGCCAGCCGATCAGCCGCGAGCGGTTCGCGGAGGTCTGGGCCGACATCAGGCCCTATGTGGAGATGGTGGACGGCCAGCTCCTCAACGGCGTCCCGATGACCTTCTTCGAGGTGCTGACCGCGATGGCCTATGCCGCGTTCGCCGATGCTCCCGTGGATGTCGCGATCGTCGAGGTCGGCCTCGGCGGGGCGTGGGATGCCACCAACATCGCCGACGCCCAGGTGGCGGTGGTCATGCCGATCGATCTCGACCACACCCACCTGCTCGGCGAGTCGGTCACCGAGATCGCCCAGGAGAAGGCCGGGATCATCAAGCCCGGGGCGCATGCGATCCTCGCGGGCCAGCCGCTGGCGGCCGCCACGGTGCTGCTGCAGCACTGCGCCGAGGCCGGCGCGCTCGTGCAGCGCGAGGGCGTCGACTTCGGCCTGCTCGACCGGCGGCTCGCGGTCGGTGGCCAGCTGCTGCGGCTCAACGCGACCGAGGGGCCGGTCGAGGACGTTCACCTGCCCCTGCATGGGGTGCACATGGCCCGCAATGCCGGCGTCGCACTCGCCGCGGTCGAGGCGTTCTTGGGGATGAAAGCCCTGCCGGGCGATCTGATCCGCGAGGGGTTCGCCGACGTCCGCGCCCCCGGGCGCCTGGAGGCCGTCCGCCAGTCCCCGCCGATCGTGCTCGACGGTGCGCACAACCCGCACGCCGCCGCGGCCTCGGCGGAGGCGATCGCCGAGGCGTACGCCTTCGATCCGCTCGTCGGCGTCTTCGCGATCATGGCCGACAAGGACGCCGAGGCGGCCCTGCGCGTCTGGGAGCCCGTGCTGAGCGAGATCATCTGCACCCGGGTCGCCTCGACCGACCGCGGCCTGCCCGTCGACGACCTCGTCGAGGTGGCGACCGAGGTTTTCGGACCCGGACGCGTGCGCCGGGCGGACTCGATCGCCGACGCCCTCGAACTCGCCACCGCGATCGTCGACGTCGACGCGGGCCAGCCGGGCGTACTCGTCACGGGATCGGTCATCGCCGCCGGCGAGGCGCGCGCCCTGCTGGCCACCGACGAACTCGTCCGCGATGACGAGGTGGTCGACTGGGCCGCCGACGACCACGGAGGCACGATCGATGAACTCACCGCCGACCCGGAGGACGACGACTGATGCTGCAGCGCGGCAACCCGATGGGCAAAGTCATGACTGCCCTGCTCCTGTTCGAGGCGATCACGATCGGCCTGGCGATCCCCGTGATGATCATGGTCTCCGGGGTGTCCCCGGGGGTCGCGGCCGGTGCCGGCGGGGCGGGGGCCGTGTTGGCGTTCGTGGCGGCATCGATGATGCGCACGCCGCGCACGGGCTATCCGCTGGGATGGCTCACCCAGGTCGGCGCGCTCGCCCTGTCGTTCCTCACCATCGGGATGCTGATCATGGGCGCCATGTTCGCCACCTTGTGGATCGTGTGCTTCGTGCTTGGACGACGACTGGAAGCCCAGCGGGAAATGTCCTAGTCCACTAGGGTTTGGCCATGAGTGAGCGCACCTTGGTCCTGATCAAGCCCGACGCCGTGCAGCGCGGGCTCGCCGGGGAGATCCTGGCCCGCTATGAGCGCAAGGGGCTGCGGATCGTCGCCCTCGAGCAGCGCAACGCTGAGGGGGCCGTCCTCGACGAGCACTACGCGGAGCACGTGGAGAAGCCGTGGTATCACGAGTTGCGCGACTTCATGAGCAGCGGCCCGCTGCTCGCGTTCGTGCTCGAGGGAGACTCGGCCGTGAGCATCGTGCGGGCGCTCAACGGTGCCACCGACGGCCGCAAGGCCGAGCCCGGCACGATCCGCGGCGACTTCTCGATCTCCAACCAGGAGAACCTCGTGCACGGCTCGGACTCCCCGGAGTCCGCGGCGCGCGAGATCGCCATCTGGTTCCCGGAGGCCTGAGCCGCCCTACACCGCGCGCGGCCGGGCGGTCCAGCGGTTGGCCGGGGGCGCAGACCCTGCGTACCCTTGACGGGATATGACTGACATCAACGCCGCCGCCGCGCCCTCGCCCGAGCCGATTTTCGACCGGGTCGAGCCCTTGCTGGCGAGCGTCAGCAAACCCATTCAATACGTCGGCGGTGAGCACAACAGCGTCGTGAAGGAGTGGGCCGACACGCGCGTGCGCTGGTGCCTCATGTATCCCGATGCCTATGAGGTCGGCCAGCCCAACCAGGGCGTGGCGATCCTCTATGAGGTCCTCAACGAGCGCGACTGGATCCTGGCCGAGCGGACCTATTCGGTCTGGCCGGACATGGAGGCGCAGCTGCGTGCCCACGGTGTCCCGCAATTCACTCTCGACTCCCATCGCCCGGTCGGTGCGTTCGATGTCCTCGGGGTGTCGTTCTCGACCGAGCTCGGCTATTCGAACCTGCTCACCGCGCTTGACCTCGCCGGGATCCCGCTGCACGCGGTCGACCGGCGGGAGTTCGATCCGATCGTGCTCGCCGGCGGGCACGCGGCGTTCAATCCCGAGCCGATCGCGGGCTTTATCGACTGCGCGGTCCTTGGCGACGGCGAGGAGATCTCGCTGAAGATCTCCGAGGTGATCGACGAGTGGAAGGCCGAGGGACGCCCCGGTGGCCGCGACGAGCTCCTGCTGCGGCTCGCGGAGACCGGCGGGGTCTATGTGCCGAAGTTCTATGACGTCGAATACCTCGGCGACGGCCGGATCCTGCGCGTCGCCCCCAACCGGGAGCGGGTGCCGTTCCGGGTCGCGAAGCACACGCTCATGGACCTCAACTCCTGGCCCTCTCCGAAGCAGCCGCTGGTCCCGCTGGCCGAGACCGTGCACGAGCGCTATTCGGTGGAGATCTTCCGGGGATGTACGCGCGGGTGCCGCTTCTGCCAGGCCGGGATGATCACCCGGCCGGTCCGCGAGCGCAGCATCGAGACGATCGGGGCGATGGTCGAGCAGGGGCTGGCGGCCACCGGGCTCGAGGAGGTCGGCCTGCTGTCGCTGTCGAGCGCGGACCACACCGAGATCGGCGAGGTCGCGACGCAGCTGGCGGATCGCTATGAGGGCAGCAATGTCTCGTTGTCGCTCCCATCGACCCGGGTCGATGCCTTCAACATCACACTGGCCAACGAGCTGTCGCGCAACGGCCGGCGCTCCGGGCTGACGTTCGCCCCCGAGGGCGGATCGGAGCGGATGCGCAAGGTCATCAACAAGACCGTCGATGAGGAAGACCTGATCCGGACGGTCGCGACGGCGTACGCGAACGGCTGGCGTCAGGTGAAGCTCTATTTCATGTGCGGACTGCCCACCGAGACCGATGAGGACGTGCTGGCGATCGCCGACCTCGCGCGCCGGGTCATCGAGACCGGGCGCAAGGAGGCCGGGACCAAGGACATCCGCTGCACGGTGTCGATCGGTGGGTTCGTGCCGAAGCCGCACACCCCGTTCCAGTGGGCCGCCCAGCTCGATGTGGAGACCACCGATGCCCGGCTGCAGAAATTGCGGGAGGCGATCCGCGCCGACCGGCAGTACGGCCGGGCGATCGGGTTCCGCTATCACGACGGCAAACCGGGCATCATTGAGGGATTGCTGTCCCGCGGCGACCGCCGTGTCGGACGCGTGATCGAGGCCGCGTGGCGTGACGGCGGGCGGTTCGACGGCTGGTCGGAGCACTTCTCCTATGAGCGGTGGGCCCAGCTGGCCGCGCGGGAACTCGGGGCGCTGGGGGTGGATCTGGACTGGTTCACCACGCGCGAGCGCGACTATGACGAGGTCCTGCCCTGGGACCACCTCGACTCCGGCCTCGACCGGGACTGGCTGTGGGAGGACTGGCAGGACGCGCTCGACGAGGTTGAGGTCGACGACTGCCGCTGGACCCCCTGCTTCGACTGCGGAGTGTGCCAGCAGCTCGACACCGAGATCCAGATCGGTCCGACCGGGCAGGTGCTGCTGCCCCTGCCGACCGTGCGGCCGGGCGTCCTCGCGGACTGACCGGCCGCGCGGCCCGTGGGGTCAGCTCTGGGCCGCGACCTGTTCGGGCGTGGCCCGGGCGAAGTGGTCCTCGAACGGATCGCCGTTGGGCTCGGCGACCAGGCCGTCGGTGGGCCGGGCGGAGGGCTCGTTCACCTCGAGGACAGCCTTGACGCGCGGATAGCGCGGCTGCCACATGAGCTCATAGATCTCCTGGACCGGGTTCTGCAGCGTCCGGCGGGCGACGCCGTCCTCCTCGGCCGTCTCCGCGACCCGCTGGGCAACCGCTGCCGACACCGCGCGCAGCTGGGCGAGCGACGGCAACACCGCTGAGCCCCGCCGGGTCGCATTGCTCATCTCCGCAACCGCGACCGCCGCGGCCGTGATCATGTTGTCGGTCACCTTCGCCGCGTTGATCGCCACCGTGCCGAGCCCGATGCCCGGGAACACCAGCGCGTTGTTGGCCTGCGCGATGTGATAGTCGACCCCGGCATAGTGCACCGGGTTGAACGGCGACCCCGTCGCCATCAGCGCCCGGCCCTGGGTCCAGGTGATGACGTCGGCCGGTATGGCCTCGGACTTCGAGGTCGGGTTGGACAGCGGCATGATGATCGGCCGCTCGCAGTGGGTGGCCATGTCGGTCACGATCTCCTGCGTGAACGCCCCGGCCTGGGCCGAGGTGCCGATCAGGATCGTCGGCTGGACGTTCTTCACGACATCGACCAGGTCATAACGGCCCGGCTGCTTGAGCTCCCAGCCCGCCAACTCGGACTCGTCGCGGGCATAACGCTCCTGGAACGGCCGCATGGGCGCACCCGTGTGCAGCAGGCCGCGGCTGCCGAGACCCCAGAACAGCTTCGTGGCCTCCGCCGGGTCGGCACCCTCGCGGATCATGATGTCGCGCATCAGGTCGGCGATGCCGATGCCGGCCGTGCCGGCGCCGTGGATCACGATCCGCTGCTCGCTCAGCCGCTCGCCCTTGGCCCGGACCGCCGACAGCGCCGCGGCGGCCACGACCGCAGCCGTGCCCTGGATGTCGTCGTTGAACGTGCAGTAGTCGTCCCGGTAGGCCTCCAGGATCCGGTGCGCGTTGTTCGCGCCGAAGTCCTCCCAGTGCAGCAGGGCGTTCGGGAAGTGCTTGTTGACCGACTTGACGAAGCACTCGATGAACTCGTCGTATTGCGACCCGCGCACGCGGGCCCTGCGCACGCCCAGATAGTGCGGGTCGTTGAGCAGCTCGAGGTTGTCGGTGCCGACGTCGAGGACGATCGGCAGCCCGCGCAGCGGGTGGATGCCCGCCGCCGTCGTATAGACCGCCAGCTTGCCGATCGCGATCCGGATGCCGCCGACGCCCTGATCGCCGATGCCGAGGATGCCTTCGGAGT
>JAUNRO010000158.1:5463-7320 GCA_030544185.1 Propionibacteriaceae bacterium
GATGACGTCCACGTCGCCGGAGTGAGAGCCATAGGACTCGAGCGCGAAGTCGATGGCCTCGGGCTCGTCGATCGACAGATAGATGCCGCGGGCGCGATCGAAGGTGCTCGAGAACTTCTGGATCGCCTCGCCCACTGTCGGGGTATAGATGATCGGCAGCATCTCATCGAGATGCTCGGTCACCAGGCGATAGAACAGGATCTCGTTGAGGTCCTGCAGGGAGTTCAGATAGACGTATTTCGCCAGGTTGTCCGGCCGGCTCTTGAACTGCGCGTAGACGCGCTTCAGCTGCTCCGACATCGTGTTCACCGCGGGCGGCAGGAGGCCGGTGAGGCCGAGGGCGCGCCGCTCTTCGGCGGTGTAACCGGGACCGAAGTTGAGCATCGGACGAGCGAGGACCTGGCGACCGCGCACCGCGATCTCGGCCGTCTCGACGCCGTTGGTCGTGTGGAACTGGAACTGACGTGGCATGGCGGAAACACTAATGCGCACATCTGACATTCCACAGCGTGACCACGCGGCGATCATGGCGGGCGCGCAGCGGGGGATAGGCTGTCGCGCCATGAGCAAGCGCAAGCAGCCGGAGCAGCAGGCGCCGCCGGTGCAACGGCTGCGGATCAGGTATGCCAAGCGCGGCCGTGCCCGCTTCACCTCCCACCGCGACTTCGCCCGCGCCTTCGAGCGCGCACTGCGGCGTGCGGGCATCCCGATGGCATATTCGTCGGGCTTCAACCCGCATCCGCGCATCTCGTTCGCCAACGCCGCGCCGACCGGTGCGGCGACCGAATCGGAATATCTCGAGATCGGCCTGGCCGAGGTGTGCGATCCCGCCAAGGTGCGCGACGCCCTCGACGCCGCGCTGCCGCCGGGACTCGATGTGCTCACGGTCGTCGCCGGCGGCGGCGCCGGGCTGACCGACCGGCTCACCGGCTCCCGCTGGCGCATCGAGTGGAAAGGGTTCGATCCCGCCCTCACCCAGCGGGCCGTGACCGCGTTGCTGGACGCCGGCGAGGTGATCGTCGAGCGGCTCACCAAGCGCGGCGTCCGCCAGTTCAACGCGCGCGAGGCCGTCATCGACTTGATCGTGCACCCCGAGGCCCTGGAGGTGCTCACCCGGCACCTGGTCCCGCTGGTCCGGCCCGACGATGTCGTGCAGGCCCTGACGCTGGTGGAACCCGATCTGATCATTCCCCCTGGCGTCCTCCTCACTCGCCTCGAACAAGGCGAACTGAACGGCTCGGAGATCGCCGATCCATTGCAGTGATGAGCGGGCCGACTCTGGTTTTCGGTCTGGATGTGGGATAATCGGCGAAGGTTCGGAGCGCCGCCGGCGCTCCTCCGCCCTGGAGCAGTGGTGCCGTGGCGACGTGACAGGTCGCTGCGGGAGTCTGACCCGCGACGCTGAGCGACCGCGGACGACGCGCCCTCCGGAGCGAGGCCGACAGCTTTGCCGGCTCGCGCGGGACGTCTCGAGTTCCCCGATGCGAGTTGGCGCACGTGACCGGTGTCGATGACGCCGGTGTGAGGAGAGCGCATGCTCGACGAGCCCGATGCTTCCCAGTCGGATGCCAGCGCATCAGATCTGCCCCCCCCGCCCCGTGGCCGCGGAGCGGCAAGCCGCCCGGCCGGCCCGCCCAAGCCCGTGAGCGAGGGCGCCGGCGGCGACTTCGAAGCCGAACTGCAAGCCCGCATTGAAGCCCAGCTGGCGCCCAAAGCCGCCGAGGCGGACCAGGCCGAGACCACTGAGGACCCGCGTGCGGGCGAGTCTCGTCCGGCCCGCAAACGCAGCGCCCGCAAACCCGCCCCGGAGGACGAGGCCACCCCGCAGCGCGCCCGGCGTACGCGGCGCAAGCCCGC
>JAUNRO010000159.1 GCA_030544185.1 Propionibacteriaceae bacterium
GGAACAACGCGGTCGAATCGAGCGACCAGGTCGCGCGGAAATCGGCGGCCTCGGGCGTCGATTCGGGTACGCCGGCTCCAGCGCCCACCATCTCGCGATAGACAATCGTCTGTTTCTCGGCCAGGCACAACGCGCCGTCGCAGCGATAGTCATGCTGAACGGTGACGAAATACATCGGCCCGGTCCGACCCTGTTTCTGCTCGATCGAGGCGATTACCGTCGTCCGCTCGACCTCGCTGCCCAGGATCAGCGGCCGATGGAAGACCAGCGTCCCACTGGCCCACATCCGCCGGGGCAGCGGCACCGGGGGCATGGTCTCGCCGAGCGCGGGATGGCCCTCTTCGCCCAGCCGGGAGGCCGGCACGAGATCGTGGAAATAGAGCCATTGCCAGGCAGGCGGAAGCTCATCTCCGGTCCGGAAGCCGGGCTCGCGATCGAGCGTGACGTTCATCCGGTCCGCTTGTGCCGGGTCGAGCACAGTCGCCTTGGTCGTCGTTCGCCCGATCCAGTCCTGCCAAGTCATGGACCACAGCGTCCCACGCTCAACGATGTCGGTGGCACCGGCTAGGTTTGCGCAACGCCGTTCCAACCAACGAGAGGGACTCGACCATGGCCAACACGCTCGCCCGCACCGCCTGCTTCATCGCCGCGCCCGCCCTGATGGCCGCGGGTGCGGGTGGCTGGGCGGTCATCGCCAAACAGCTCGCATCACAGCGGATCGAGGTCCATCAGGACTCGCCCATCTTCGCCGGCAAGACCGTTGCGGGGCCGCTCACTGCCTTCGCCCAGGCCAACGTCATCGAGCAGCATGCGGAGGGCATCGGTGGCGGGCGGACCTTTGCCGAGATCAGCCACGAGTGGATGGAGGCACAGGAGCGCGGCGACCAGGCCCGGGTCGACGAGCTCGCCGGCACCCGCCAGATGGTGATGCAGGCCAACCTGCTGCGGGCCTCCCTGGGCACCGCGGGGGTCGCGTTCGGCGTCGCGGCGCTGGCCGGCGGCATGGGTGCGCTCACGGCGGTCGTGGGCTCGGCACTGCCCAAGGAGTGAGTTCCTGAGTGCGCCCGAGGGCGTCCGCTGACCGACATACTGGTCGGGTCCGCCCTTGGCGTCCTGGAAGGCCCACCCGATGCACCCCGAGCAGACCCCCCACACCGCGATCGTCCTGCAGGGCGGTGGCGCACTCGGCGCCTATGAGTTCGGCGTGCTCAAGGCTCTGTTCGAACATCGCCCGGACTTCCGGCCCGTCGCGGTGACGGGGGTGTCCATCGGAGCGCTGACGGCCGCCGTTCTTGCCGGCGCCAAGGGCGATCCGATCGAGGCACTCGAAGAGCTCTGGCTGGAACGGCTCGTCGTCGGCAGCGGCTGGCTCCCGGCCCGGTTCGAGCGGTGGTGGTCCGCGCTCGGCAATCCCGGCATGTATTCCATTCGCCCCGATCTCTGGCTCGGTCCGCTCGGAGTCGACAGTTACTATTCCGCGGCACCGCTGCGGCGTACGCTCGCGGGACTCATCGATCCGGCCAAACTCGACGGCGGCCCGCTCCGCGCGATCGTCGGGGCGACCAACCTGGCGACATCGGAGCTTGAGTATTTCGACAGCGATGCCCCCGGTGGACTGACCGTCGACCAGATCATCGCCAGCTGCAGCCTGCCGCCGGCCTTCCCGCCGATCGAGATCGACGGCCAGCACTACTGGGATGGCGCGCTGTTTTCCAACCTGCCGCTGGAGCCGGCGATCAACGCCCTCGAACAGGCGGCCGACGGTGATCGCGCCGCGTTCCGCGAGCTGATTGTCGTCGAGCTCTTCGGCATGAACGCCTCGATCCCGCGGACCCTGCCCGAGGTCGTTCGGCGTACGCGCCAGTTGCAGTTCAGCAGCCGCCTCCGGCTCGACCAGCGGTTCTTCCGCGAGATCGACCATCTCGTGGACATGGCCGCGGAGTTGGATGCCGTCCTGCCGGCGGACAGCCCGATCCGGAACAATCCGGCGTACGCCGATCTCCGCTCCCATCGCAAGATCAATCACGTCACTCTCGCCACGAGCACGTTGCCCGACGAACTGTCCGAGGCAACGGACTTCACCCGCAGCTCGATCGAAGCGAGGATCGAAGCCGGCTATCAGGACGCCCTCGCGCAGGGCGTGTGCGCCAAACCGCACTAGAGAGACGGCCTGCCGTCGGCTGGTCGTTATGCGGAGCTGGTCGTCAGGTCCGGGACAGGCGCTTGATGCCGATGGATACGGCAACGAGTGCGGCGCCCATGAGCTGGAAGGTCGAGGACAGCCAAGTCAGCACGGTCCGGAATTGGCCGGGGCCGTCGAAACCGATCGCGATCACCCCAGCCAGCACGATCAGCAACAAGCCGGACAGAAACATCGCGCTCGTGCTCATCCTTGGTGGGCCGGCCATCGACCGCCTCCTTCTGCCTCCACGCTCTGCCCCGCCAGAGCCGTCACGGCGAACGGGAGGCACCAGCAATCCGGGCGGGGGCAACCCGGTGGGCCGTCGCGTTCGTTCCCAACCGAAAACGAACTTACCAACCGAGTGGGCGTGAGTACACCGGTCGCAGGTGGGGATGTGGCGATCTGCAGGTTGGACCCGAACGGCCCCACGGCCAGGTCAACCGCCGGCTATCGCCTGACCATCCGCCTGACGCCGATCGAGACGGCGATGAAGGCTGCCCCCAAATACTGCAGTGCAGTGGCCAGCCACGCGCCGATCGCTGTCAGTGAGTCAGGGATGAGGTCGGCGGTGAGGGCCAGTGTTGCCGAGAGCGCGAGCAGGGCAACACCGGTCCAGAACATTCCCCGCGTGGACATTCTGGGTGGGAGAGCCATGCCCGCTCCTTTGGGTGACCGGTCGTCAGCCTAGGTCGCGTGGGAGGGCAGCCCGGAGCACGGGTGGCGGAATGTTCCTGCACCTGGCCTCAGTGGTGCCCGTCCCCATGCGCGCCATGAAAGGCGAGCAGTTCGGGCGGCAGGACGACGAACGGCCGCATCATCGTGAAGTCCTCGTGATCGAGGATGTGGCAGTGATACATGAAGCTGCCCGACGCGCCGTCGAAGTGGCCGAGCACGCTCACCCACTCACCGGCCTTCACCACCCAGGTGTCCTTCATGCCGGCCGTCCCGCGATCGATCTCGCGGCCCGGCCCCGGCACAGGTAGGGGCGTGCGGGTCGACCCGGTAGAGGTGTCGAACTCGGGCACGGTCCCACCCTGGTTGGGGATCGGCCACTGGCGCCGGGCGATCATCTGGAACTCGGTCATGTGGATGTGCATCGGGTGGTCGGGCCCACCCAGGTGCAGGATGTGCCACACCGCCCAGTCCCCGCGCGGGATCACGATCGTGGTCGCATCGTCGAAGAGCTTGGCGACCGGCTTCAGATAGGTCACCGACCCGTTGTTCTGCGTGACGGCGATCAAGTCGGTCGCCGGCAGATCCACACCGGGCTCAGTGTGATGCTCGGCCAACTCCCACAGCTCGGGATGCATCGAACCGCGCAGCCCGGGCGGAATCACGGCCACCCAGGCGTGCTGGTGGTGGGGCACAATTTCGTTCCCGACCTTCAGCGTCCCGTCGCTCAGGTGCTCCCAGCGCGAATATTCGGGGTTGAGCAGCGCAGGCAGCTGCCACCGGTCCAACACCTTGCGCCGGTCCACGACGAACTGCACCAGTGAGGCGTCCGCCTGGCCGGGCTGGGCGTTCAGTGCGGTGCCGTTTTCGTTGCGGAGCTCGAGCGTCCGCCCGCGGAACTGTCCGAAGTCGACCAACACGTCGAGCCGCTCGCCCGGGCCGATCTCGACGACCCCGCCGCTGGGACGGTGCGGCGCGGGCAGCAGCCCGCCATCGGTCCCGATGACGACCAGCGCGTCGACCCGGCGTACGCCGAAGTTCGGATCCGTCGACCGCACCGGTGTGCCCGGCTCGAAGACCTCATCGGTCGTGTCATGCAGCGCGAGCCGCATGATCCGTGCGTTCGAGGCGTTGAGGATGCGCAGCCGATGCCACCGGGCATCCACCCGATGGGTCGGCCAGATCTTGCCGTTGACGAAGGCGTATGGACCCGTGACCGGGAGCTCACCGATCGGCGCAGCGGGGCCGAACGAGAAGCCCGCCTGCTTGTAGAGCAGGCGCCCGGTGAACCGCAACGGCTCACCCTCGGGTGTCGGGTCGGTCTCCAGGTTGCGGTCGGCGATCATCAGCGGGATCTCCGCCTCACCGCTCGGCAGCCGCAGCATCGACTCGTTCCGGTCGCGGATCAGATAGAACCCGGCGAGGCCGGCGTGGACGTTGTAGCGGGTGACGGCCATGGCGTGGTCGTGATACCAGAGGGTGGCCGAGGGCTGTCGATTCGGATAGGTGCAGCGGGTGATCCCGCCGGGCGCCGCGACGTTGTGCGCCCAGCCGTCGTTGTGGCCATCGGTCAGCGCACCGTGCAGGTGCACGACCGTGTGACCGGTCACGTGATCGGTATTGGCGAGGACCGGATAGGAGTCCGAGCCGGGCGCGCGTTCGATCGAGCGGCCGCCCGGTGCCGCCGCGGCGGCCACATTCGCGTTGAACCCGGGGACGTTCTCCAGCGGCGGGACGCGGACCACGGCATAGGGCAGGTGCGCCGGATGGTCCGGGCGGCCGAGCCCGTTGACCCAGTCGATGCGGACGGGGCGGTCGCGCTGGACCTCGATCGTCGGACCGGGCGAGGTGCCCTCATAGGTCCAGACCTCGGCCTCGGGCAGGTCGGCATGCAGGCGTACGCGCGCGACTTCCGCGCGGATGCGAATCGCTGCGTCCTGCGGTCGGCGCCAAGCCCGGATCACCGGGGGGATGACGAGGCGATCGCGAAATTTCTTGAGGCTGAGGCCGGAATCGATCCCGGGCAGCGGTGTGGGGAAGGGTGGCCTTGTTTTCCCCGGGCCGTCGTCGTGTGCGGCGTCAACGTCGAGGCGCGGCAACTCCGTGGCCGCTCCGGCCCGAGGTGTCAGGTCGGAGGCCTCCTCGACCGGGGGCAGAGGGGTTGCCTCGACGTCGACGACGGGCGGCGGGGCGGAGCCGGTGGCGGCGAGGAAAGCATGCTCGAGCGAGTCGGGCTCGGGAAGGGGGAATGTCGGCTCTGACATTGAAGCTCCTGGTGAGGGTTGCCGGAGCGTCGGTGCTCCACCACCACTGAGTCGCCGGGAGGGATTCCGGTTCCTGGTCAGCGCTTCTCTTCAGCAAAACCTCAGCGCGACACCCGCCGCCGAGGAGGGCCCGGGGTGCGGCCGGCGGCTGGGTATCGTCGGGATAGCAGAAAGGAGCCGGCATGGGAGGCTTGGTGCTGTTGTTGGTGCTGGTGGCCGTCGTCGCCTCGGTGGCGACACTGGCCACGCTCGGCGTGATGAAGCTCGCGAATCAGAACAACCAGCGCCCGCAACTCCCGCCGGCCCCGCCGCCGCACGGCCCCAGCAACTGGCAGGGTTATCAGGGGCAGCCCGGGCCGCGCTATCCGGCGTACGATCCGGCCCAATATCTCTCCGGCGACGACCGCGAACGGATCTTGATCATGCTCCGCGGCGGCCAGAAGATCCAGGCGATCAAGCTCTATCGCCAGGTCACCGGTGCCGGCCTCGCCGAGGCCAAGGCCGCGATCGATCACATCGAGCGCTATCGGTGACCCAGGAAGAGAACGCTCGATGAAGGGCCGCGTAGTCCCCGACCCCGAGCAGCCCGGCGCCTGGTATGTCCGGATTAACGGCACCGACCATTCCTGGATCGACCCGAACGACCCGCTGCGGCTGGAGTTCGACTATATGCAGCGGATCGCCGATGTCATCGACACGCACGCGCCGCCCGGTGAGAGGCTGCGAGTGCTCCACATCGGCGGCGCGGGCATGACCCTGCCGCGCTATGTTGCCGCGAGGCGCCCGACATCGGCGCAGGTGGTGCTGGAGCCCGACGCGAGCCTGACCGAGGAGGTCCGCCGGCTGGTCCCCCTGCCGCGCAATTCCGGGATCAAGGTTCGCGCCGTGGACGGGCGCGCGGGCGTCGCGGCGGTCCGCGACGGCTGGGCTGCCGATGCGGTCGTCGTCGACGCCTTCGTGGATGCCTCGGTGCCGGCCGACCTCACCACCGTGGAGTTCTTCGCCGACGTGCGGCGGATTCTTGCCCCGGCCGGTGTGCTGCTGCTGAACGTGACGGACAAGTCGCCGTTCGTCTATACGCGGCGGGTGCTTGCCGGTCTCACCGAGATCTTCCCCGAGGCCCTGCTCAGCGCGGAACCGCCGACGCTCAAGGGCCGGCGTTTCGGCAACATCCTGTTGGCCGGCTCGGCGGTGACCCTGCCGATCGCAGCCCTGGCCCGCAAGGCAGCCGGATCGGTCTTCCCCTATCGCGTGCTGCACGGTGTGCATCTCGCCCGGTTCGGCTCCGGCGGCGCGCCGTTCACCGATGCCGACTCCGGCCGCTCACCCGAGCCGCCCGGCGGACCGGCCTTCTTCCGCTGAGCCATCGCCCGCGAGAATGGGCCCCATGACCGACCTGATGGACGACCTCGTCAACCTCCAGTCGCGGCGGCGCCGCCGGCTGTCGGTGGCGGGGCTCGTGGTCATCCTGGTCGTGGCGCTCGCGCTCGGCTGGGCCGGTTGGCAGTTCCTCGGATCGGGGGTGTGGGCGCGGGCGCAGCACGCCGATCAGATCCGCGAGCTGCGGACCCAGTGGGAATCCGGCGAACCTGCGCCGCCGGGCGAGCGGGCACCTGCCAGCGAGGCGTACGCCATCCTCCGCGTCCCGGAGTTCGGCGCGGAGTTCGAGGTCCCCGTGCGCAACGGCACCGAGCCGCGGGACCTGCGCCGCGGGGTCGGGGCGTACGCCTCCTCCGTGCGACCCGGCCAGATCGGGAATCTCGCGATTGCCGGCTATCGGACCACCCACGGCGCCCCGTTCGGGAAGCTGCTGGAACTCGATAAAGGCGATGAGGTGGAGATCGAGACGCGGGAGGCGGTCTATACCTATGTGCTGGACGTTCCCGCGCGCGACGTCACCGTCGGGCCGGACGACGCCTGGGTGCTGGATCCGGTGCCGGGGACGGCCGATGAGCCCACGCAGCCGACGCTGACGCTGACGACCAGCCAGGACCTCGTGCACTCCCCGGACCGGTCGGTCGCGTTCGGCCATCTCGGGGCGACCCGGACGAAGTGAGGGGCCACTAGGCTCAGCGCCATGTCCGACACGCAAGAGCTCATCCGCCACATCATCGATCTCGCCATCGTCCGCGGGAAGGTCACGCTGTCGTCCGGCCGGGAAGCCGACTATTACGTCGACATGC
>JAUNRO010000160.1 GCA_030544185.1 Propionibacteriaceae bacterium
CCTCTTCGCGCCCCTGCTGGCCGGCGTCTCCGGCGCGGGGCAGCAGACGACACTGCAGTGGTTCTTGCCGGGTGTGGTGGTGATGATCACGATGTTCGGGACCTCGATGACCGGCTCCAACCTGCAGTTCGAGATCATGACCGGCGCCTTCGAGCGGATCCTCGCCACGCCGCTGTCGCGGGCGTCATTGCTCATCGGCCGCGCCTTGAAGGAACTCACTCCGCTGGTCGTCCAGGCGCTCATCATCGTGCTGGTCGCCTGGCCCTTCGGGTTCCGGCTGCACCCGCTGCACATCGTCGCCGGACTGGTGATCCTCGGGGTGTTCGGCGTGGGCATCGGTGCGCTGTCCTATGCCCTCGCCATCGCCGCGCGCAAGGCCGAGTGGATCTTCTGGGCCGTGCAGCAGACGCTGCTGTTCCCGCTGCTCATCCTGTCCGGGATGATGCTGCCCCTGGAGACCGGCCCAGCCTGGATGCGCGTCGCAGCGCAGTTCAACCCGCTGACCTATGTTGTCGACGCCGAGCGGGTCCTGTTCTCCGGATCCTTCGATCTCACCGTGCTCTGGGGCGCGCTCGCGGCTGCGCTCACGTGTGCGATCGGCCTCGCGGTCGGCGTACGCTCCATCACCCGCACCGTGCTCTGATCGCCCCACGATGTGCGGGTTCGGAACGCGACTCTCTGCGAACCCGCCCCGCCGGACACAATGTGGAGACGAACGCACGCGACCCAGTTGAGGTGGATTCCGTCGAATGCCGATCAAGACCCGGACCATGGTCTCCTTCGGGGAGACCGCCGAGGCCGTCGACGACCCAACCGAGGCCACCCCGATCACAACTCCACAGCCCGCCGTGTCGCCTGCCGGCCATGTCCTGCGCGGACGTTATCGGCTGGACGAGATCGTGGGCCATCGTGTCGAGGGTCAGACCTGGCGCGCATTCGATGTCCTGCTCACACGTCCCGTTCTGGTGCACCTGTTGCCTGCGGACAGGCCGAATGATGCCGTGCTCGCCGCAGCCAAACGCGCTGCGCTCGTATCCGATTTCCGGGTCCTCCGAGTGCTGGATGCGACGGTGCCGGCCGATCCCGGGGCGTGGGACGAGAGTTGGGTGGGCCCTTTCGTCGTGTGTGAGTACGCCCAGGGTCGCTCGGTCGGGGACCTGCTCTCCGCAGGGCCGCTGAGCGCGCTGGAGGCTGGTTGGCTGACCCGCGAGGTCGCCGATGCCCTGGCCGGGATGCACGCCCGCGGGCTCGCTCATCAGCGGCTGTCCCCCGATACCGTCGTGGTCACCGACACGGGCAACGTCAAGATCGCCGGCTTTCTGATCGCGCCCGAGGGGCGTGCCGAGGCACAACTCCACGACCCCGAGGGGTCCGACGTCCGGGCGCTGGGGAAACTGCTTTACGCCCTGCTGGCGGGGCGGTGGCCCGGCGATTCAGCGGGTCGCCTGGACTCCCCGCGGCAGCTTCAGCCGAGCGTTCCGGCATCGCTCGACCAGATCTGCCAACGGATCCTGGCCCCCTCACCCGATGCCGGCCTGCGGACGGCCACCGAAATTTCCGCTGCCCTCACTCGCGTCCTCGGCACCGCCGACGCAGCCCAGGATCTCGAACAGCGTGTGCAGGGTGTGGCCCCTGCGCCTGCGGAGCCGATCGACCGGGCCTCGGTGCAGCCCGTTGCCCGCAGAGCCGTGCTGCCGCTGGTCCTGATCGCCATGGTCGGGGCGCTGATCGTCGCGATGCTGCAGCTGATCCCCTCGACCGAGGACCCCGATGAGCCAGCGACAGCCGCTCCCGCGACGCAGTGGCCCGTGGTTGCGGCCAAGGATTTCGACCCCGAGGGCAACGGCGAGGAGCACCCCAGGGAGGTGTCCCGGGCCTGGGACGGCAACCCCGCGACCTCTTGGACGACCATGAACTACTTCGAGTCGGACATCGGCAACAAGACCGGGGTCGGGCTGGTGTTCGATCTGGGAGAGGTCCGCCAGGTCAGCCGCGTCGAGCTGGAACTCAACGGCAACGGCACCAGCCTGGAGGTGCGTCTCCCCAACTTTGAGACCACCACCGCTCCGCTCGGCAGTGTGGGCCAGTGGCGCACGATCGGCACCGCGACCGGGGCTCCGGCCGATTCCTCGATCGACCTGGATCAGTCTGTTCAGACGCGGTTTGTGCTGATCTATCTCACCGAGCTTCCCTCGTCCGGCAGCCAGTTCACCGGCGGCATTGCCGAGGCCCGATTCTGGGGCTGAACCTTGATTGTCGCGAGGCCAGCGACAGGTCAGGCCCTCGTTCCCAGGCCATCCGTGCGGCTGACGTTCATCCGCGTGCGGCCTCACCTCGGTGCCGATGTGGGACGTCGATGATCTCGCGGTTGCGGGGCAGGCGTCCGTGGAACGTGATGGGGACGGCTTCCGCGCGCTCAACGTCCGGGTTGGTGATCGCTTGCACGTGAAGGTGTGGTTCGGTGCTGTTCCCGGAATTGCCGCACTCGCCCACCACTTGGCCGACTTTGACGGGTTGGCCGAGATCCACCTGCACACGGCCCTGCCGGAGATGGCAGAGGACCACGACCGGGCCGCTCTCGGTCTGGATCATCACGTGGTTGCCAGTCAGCGCCAGCCAGCCTTCAGCTGCTCGCCGCCCCTGGGTCAGGGCGTACCCGATCGACGGGAAACCCCGAAACGCCGCATGGTCCGGGGCGCTCGAGTCGACCGCGACAACCACGCCATCGACCGGAGCCAGCACCGGCCGCCCGAAACCCGGGAATCTCGTCGCAGGCTCGGAGCGGAAAAGGGAGCCCAGCGTGATCGCTGCCGTGCGGCCGTTCTCACCGACGGGCACGAAGTCGATGGCATACGCCGTTGCATATCGATTGGTGCCATGGCTGGGGACGCGGTTGGCAGGACTGTTCTGGGTCAGCCAGCGACCGGTGAAGGGGTACGCGAGGGTCACGCCTGGTGGCATCCGCAGCTCCTTGGTCGGTCCGCAAGCCGGCCTTCGAAGGATTCTCTGTGGCGCTCGGGCCGACGCGCGGAATCTTCTCAGATTTCCGGCACCCTCGAGCTCAGCAAACAGAACTCATTGCCCTCCGGGTCGGCCAGAACATGCCACGATTCCTGACCGGTCTGACCGACGGACGCTGGACGCGCCCCGAGCTCCAACAATCTCGCCAGTTCCTCGTCTTGGTCCCTGTCCACTGGACTGACATCAAAATGCAGACGTAAGGGGTTGATCAGCCGATCGTCCACGCGGACAAGAACGATTGTCGGAGCCGGGCCCCCGAAACCTGAGGCTGGGCCGATCTCGATATCGGCGCCCTCTCGCCCCAACTCGACGTAATCGAGCACCTCACACCAGAACCGCGCCAGCACCTCCGGGTCATGACAGTTCAGAACCAGCTCGGACAGCCTGCAACTCATGTGCGCCCCTCCAGTCAAAGTCGGCCGATCACAAAGTGCTCCGCACGCCGACGTCCCATCCATCATGCCTGAGCTGCTGCGAGGTCCGTCCGGGGCGGCGGCACACCACGATCTGTCCGCGGTGTGGTCCCTCGTGCCTCCCGTGGTGTGGTCGAGGTTGTCGTCCGCGTGGTGTGCTGCCACTTCGCAGCACGGCCACTGACAACGCAGCACGACATCCACCTGAGCACGCGCATGCACGTCGCGAAGTGCACCTCGTGATGAGGGGTGGGCCCTCGTGCTGCGTGAGCCGATCCCCGCGGTGATCGGCATCCTCGTCCATCGCCGCGCGGCCTTCGCGTCGGCTGAGGACGCGGTGCAGTCGGCGCGGCGCTCTCAGTCGCACGATCCCTCAATCTCCCCCCGCCGCCGCTCCAGGTGTGCACGTTCCGGCTCATTGCGACAGAGCACGATCGCCTCACCCAGGGCCGCCAAGCCCTCCTGCACCCGGCCGGCTCGCACCAACAACTCGGCCCGCACGGCCTGCAGCCGGTGGTTGCCGGGCAGCTCGATGCCGTCAAGCGCAGCGAGTCCGCGCTCGGGGCCGGCGGCCTCCGCGACCGCCACGGCCCTCGCCATCCGGGCTGCCGGGCTGCCGTCCAGCACCACCACGGCGTCATAGAGGTCGACGATCCGATCCCACCGCGTCGCCTCGGCACTCGATGCCGTCGCGTGCTCCGCGGCGATGCGGGCCTGCAGCACGAATGAGGCCGCTTGGACCGGCAGCGGCCCCGTCAGCGGTGAGGCAGCCAACAGCTCAACCGCCTCCGCGATCTCGTCGTGATGCCATAGATTCCGGTCCTGGTCCGCGAGCAGCACGAGCTGCCCGTCCCCATCGATCCGCGCATCCCGACGGGAGTGCTGCAGCAGCTCCAACGCCAGCAGCGCGGTCAGCGTGGGGTCCTCGGGACGAAGCGCCAACACCGTCCGCGTCAGCCGCACCGCCTCCCCCGCCAGCTCCACGCGCAGCAGATCGGGACCGCTTCCCGGGGCGTACCCCGCAGTGAACGCCAAATAGGCCACCTGCGCCACGGTCGCCAACCGGTCCGGCAGGACCTCGACACCCGGCACTGCGAACGGGATACCCGCGGCGACGATCTTCTTCTTCGCCCGCGTGATCCGGGCGGCCATGGTGGGTTCGGGAACGAGGAAGAGGCGCGCGATGTCCGGCGTACTCACCCCCAACACCAACCGCAACCCCAGCGCACTCGCCGCCTCGGGCGCGAGCGCCGGGTGACTGCACATGAGGACCAGACGGAGCACATCGTCCTCCACCAGGTCACCGGGATCGGCCCGCTCCCCCGGCCACGACCCGCGACGATCCAGATCCGTGGCAATCAGGGCATGGCGCCGGTGCGCCATCGCCTCGGCCCGCAGCCGGTCGAGCACCTTCCGGCGGGCTGCGGTGTGCAGCCAGGCGGTGGGATTGTGGGGTACGCCGTCCTGCGGCCAGCGATGCGCTGCCGCCTCGACCGCATCGCCGAGGGCATCTTCCACCAGATCGAGTCGCCGGAAGCGCGCGAGAAGCAGGGCGATCAGCCGCGCCCACTCCTCGCGCACGACCCGCGCGAGCTCGTCCGGGACCGTCACATCACGTCAACCGCCGGACTGATCTGGATGTCATAACGGGGCAGGAACTCCAAGAGTTCCAAGACGACATCCAGATTGGGCGCCTCGAGCAGATAAAATCCGCCGAGCCCCTCGACGGCCTCAGCATAGGGCCCGTCGGTCACCGTGCGCGTGCCACCGCAGTGGCGGACGGTCGTGGCGTCACTGGACTCTGTCAGCGCCTCGCCGGAGAGGATCTCGACCCCCTCGCGAGTGGTGCAGGCCTCGTCGAACTCACCGAATTTGACCATCAGGGCCGCTTGGTCCTCCTCGGTCAACTCCGGCCACGGCTTCTCGTCGCCGTCGTTCATCAACAGAATCAGATACTTCATCGTTCTAACCTTTCACCAGCGGGCCGCGGGTGCGGCCTCACCAACATGACGAGTGACGGCGGACGGAATCGACAGCGCCGGGATCGGTTTTTTTTCCACGACCGGGTCGCCGTCCGCCAAGGTGGCCGGGATCACCAGGTGGGGCGCAGGGGGAAGCCGCCGCTGTCACCGGCCTCGGTGCGCACGGCGAGCACATGGTGGAGCTCGGTCTCGTTGCGCTCGAAGCCGACGCGGGAGCCTGCGAGATAGAGGCCCCAAACCCGGGCGGTCCCCTCGCCGACCTCGGCGACACATTCGTCCCAGTGCTCGACGAGGTTGCGGCACCAGGCGGCGAGCGTCAGCGCATAGTGGGGGCGCAGGTTCTCCGCGTGCATGACCTCCAGCCCCGCATCCTGCGCCTCGGCGATGATCCGCCCGGACCCGGTGAGCTCCCCGTCGGGGAAGACGTAGCGGTCGAGGAACGCTCCGACCGGCTGGTGCCGGTTGTGCGAGCGGGTGATGCAGTGGTTCAGCAAGCGCCCGCCGGGGCGCAGCCGCTCGCGGAGATGGGCGAAGTACGCCGGATAGTTCGCCACGCCGATGTGCTCGGTCAGCCCGATCGAGCTGACGGCATCGAACCCCGTCTCGGTGACCTCGCGATAGTCCCCGTGACGCACCTCGGCGAGGTCCCCGAGCCCCTCGCGCTCGATGGCCGCCTGCGCCCACTCGGCCTGCTGCCGCGACAGGGTGACCCCGATCGCCCGCACACCGTATTCCCGTGCGGCGTGCCGCACCATCCCGCCCCAGCCGCAGCCCACGTCGAGCAGGCGCTGGCCTGGCTGCAGGTCGAGCTTGCGGGCGATGAGGTCGTGCTTCTCGTGTTGTGCCTCCTCCAGGGTCGCGGTCGCGGTCGGATAGACCGCACACGTATAGGCCATCGAGGGACCAAGGACCAGCTCATAGAACCGGTTGGAGACGTCGTAATGGTGCGAGATCGCCCCCGCATCCCGCGACAGCGAGTGCCGCACGCCCTCAACGATCCGGCGCCAACGCGGCAACCGCTCCTCCTGCGGCGGGGGCGGCGGGCGGAGCCCGGCGAGATCCAGCGATCGCGCAAGCACCATGGCTTCCTCGGCGCTGGGACGGCGGAACCGCAGCCGGCCCTGCAACCCGACCAGCAGGGCGTACGGATCACCCGGATGCACCCCGTGCAGGCGCAGGTCGCCGGCGAGATAGGCGCGCGCCATGCCGAGGTCGCCGGGGGCGGTGAGGATGTACGCCAGGCCGCGGCGGGTGAGCAATTCCAACCCGAGCTCGGCGGACGGTGGGCCCACGGTGCTGCCATCGTAGGCCGTGAACCGCACCGGCATCGGTTCGCGGAGCAGCAGGGTCACCGCGTCGGCGATCGGGAGCGTCCGCCCCGTGCTGGTCTGCTTCATCGTCGTCGCACCGCCTTGTCATAGAGCGTCGTCAGCCGGCCATCGGGGTCCGTGCGCGCCTTCACCGCCGCGAGGTGGCTGCCGTTGTAGAGCCGATCGAACGTCGCCCGATCGAAGTAGGCCTCGGAATAGAGCGACTTGTGCCCGCCGAGGTCGATGACCTTGGCCTCGATCGCCCGGTTCACCGGCGCGTTCGGCGCATCGGGACCCACCGGCACCGTTCCCCAAAAGCCCAGGTTGACCCAGATCCGTCCCGGCGCCATCGGATAGAGCGGCCACCGCCCGCCGTTCGCGGCGCCCCGGGCGACCACGGGGCACAGCCACACCGGCCGCATCCCGACCTCGGTGTCGAACCACGTCAGGAATTCCGCCAGCCGCTCGAGCGGGACCTCGACGTCCTGGATCACCCGCTCCCGCGCGGGCCGCCCGGCGCGCCGCCACCCCGCCCGCCCCGGCGACCAGCCGG
>JAUNRO010000161.1 GCA_030544185.1 Propionibacteriaceae bacterium
TCCTGGCCTATCTGCACGGCGGCGCCTGGATCACCGGCAGCATCGACACGTTCGACCGGCTCGGGCGCGAGCTGGCCCGCCGTTCGGGCTGGGCGGTGCTGCTGGTCGACTATGCGAAAGCACCCGAACGCCCCTTCCCCGCCGGGCTCGAGGACGCCTGGGCCGCCTGGCAGTGGGCGGCCGAGCAGGCCGCCGCTGAACTCACCGACCTGGGCACCCCGCTCGCCGACGAGTCCGGGCTGGTCATCGCCGGCGATTCCTCCGGTGGCAACCTGGCGACGGTCGTGGCGCGGCGGGCCAGGGATTCCGGCGTCCGCCTGGACGGGCAGGTGCTCATCTATCCAGTCACCGATTGCGATCTGGACCGGCCGAGTTATGACCCCGACAGCGCGGAGCGGCTCGGGATGATCTGGGAGCTCTATTGCCCGCCGCAGCGGCGCACCGATCCGGATGTGTCGCCGCTGCGGGCGCCGTCGCTGGCGGGCCTGGCCCCGGCGCTGATCCTCAACGCCGAACGGGATCCGCTCAACTCAGAAATCGATGCCTACGCAGAGCGGCTCGCCGCCGAGGGGGTGCCCATCGCCCGGCACCGGATGCCCGGCGTTGACCACGGCTGCCTCAGCTATTGGGACACCGTGCCGGCCGCAGACGCCGGGCTGCACGCGATCGTGGCCTGGCTCAATCGGCGCTGAGGCTTGCGACCCGCTTTTGTGTTGCTACAATCGTTGTATTGACACGATGTGAGGAGAACCAAATGAGCCTTCCGATCTGGATCGCTCTCGCTATCGCGATCGTCCTGGCCGCGGCACCGATCACGGGCGGCCATCGCACGAAGATCAATGAGAAGGAGCTGGCCAAGCTTCCTGCCAAATATGGCCTGCCCTTGCCACCACCGCTGCGCGAGCGCGTGCTCTCGCGGGTGAACCCACGCGAACGCACCGCACTCCTTTGGGGCCTCGGCGGTATTGTCGCCGGCGCCCTGGCCGGGTTGCTCGTCCGGTTCGCGACTGCGTCCCAGGACAGCACCACCGGGGTGTTGGTCTTGTTCGGCGGAGCCGTCGGGATGTCCCTCGGCAGCTACCGCGGTGTCGTGCGCACCCAGCTCCCGATGTCGCCGGACGCTCCCCGGGTGGCCCGCTCCACAGAGACCAGCCTCGCCGACTACGTGACGCCGGCGGAGCGCTGGGCCGTCCGCCTGGTGCCTGGCGCGATGGTGCTCGCGATCGCGACCGTCTGGCTCGTGTGGGCCCAGGTCCCGGTGCGGCCGCCCGGGGGCCTGCTGGCGCCCCTGCTCGCGACGGCGATCGCCGCGATGATCCTTGCGGTGTGGGCGCTGCTGGCACATGCCCGGACGCGCCTCGTCGACCGGCCGCAGCAGGCTCACGATGATCTCGAGCTGGCGTGGGACGATGCGCTGCGCGGCGCCGCCATCCGGGACCTGCAGGACACCGCGATCAGCCTCGGCCTGCTGGGGACGTTCGGCCTGCTGGTGCTCGCCGGGTCCTGGGTGATTCCGCCCGAGGTCCGGGCCAACGCCGAGCAGCTCACGCTCAATCTCGGGCTCACCGCGCTCGTGGTCGGGGCGGTCTGCTGGATCGCACTGCTCACCCCCTGGGGCATCGGCCGCTCGCGACGCAACCCCTCTCGGGCGCTGTGGCCAGACACCTTCCGGACCGCCTGATGCTCGTCGTCGATCCGCGGTCCACCACCCCGCCCTATGAACAGCTCCGGCTCCAGCTCGTCGCCCAGATCGGCCGCGGCGAGTTGGCCCCGGGCACTCGACTCCCCGCCGTCCGGCGCCTGGCCAGTGATCTCGGGATCGCGCCCAACACGGTCGCCCGCACCTATCGCGAGCTCGAGGCCGCCGGATTCGTCCGCACGGCCGGGCGCAACGGCACAATCGTCACCCCGCCCGATGACGGTTCCGAGATCGCGCGCGAGGCTGCCAGCCTCGCTGCGGCGTACGCCCGGGGGATGCGGGCCCTCGGTCTCGGCCCCGAGGCGATGATCGCCTATCTGCACCGGGCGCTCGCCGGACCGGCCTGAGGCTCCGGCGGCGGGTCAGACCAGCCGGGGATATTCGATCTTGGGGCAGGTGTCCATGACGACCTGCAGCCCCGCGGCGCCGGCGCGCTCGGCGGCGGCCTCGTCGATCACCCCGAGCTGAAGCCAGACCATGCGGATGCCAAGGCGATCCTTCTGTTCGATCGCCTCGTCGACGACCGCCCCGACGAGCTCGGAGCGAACGAAGAGGTCCACCACATCGACCTGCGTCCCGTCCGGGATGTCGGCCAGCCGCGCATAGCCCTGGTTGCCCAGCACGGTCTCCGCCGCCGGATGGACGGGGATGATCGTGTGGCCGAGCGTGTCCGCCAGCCATTCGGCAATGCGATAGGCGGTGCGGGCGGTGTTGCTCGACAGCCCGACGACCGCCCACGTGCCGGGGGTGAACAGGGCGCGGCGGATCTGATCGGGTTCGTTGATGACAGTCACCGCGCCAGTCTCACACACGGGCTCAAGTCAGAGGCTGCCCGCGACCGCCCGGCCCGCCGTGCGGCCGCTGAACATGCATCCGCCCAGGAACGTTCCCTCCAAGGCGTTGTAGCCCATCATCCCGCCCCCACCGAAGCCGGCCACTTCTCCGGCGGCATACAGACCCGGGACCGAGGAGCCGTCGAGACGCAGGCAGCGGCCACTGAGGTCGGTCTCGAGCCCGCCGAGGGTCTTGCGGGTCAGGATGTTGAGCCGCACGGCGATCAACGGCCCGTTCCCGGGGTCCAGCATGCGGTGGGGCTTGGCCGTCCGGAGCAGCCGGTCCCCGCGGTGATGGCGATGGCCGCGGATGAAGGCGAGCTGGGCGTCCTTGCCGAACGTGTTGTCGAGCTCGGCATCGCGGCACTCGAGCAGGTGCCGCAGTTCGGCGTCGTCGATGAGCGGTTCGTCGCCGACCTCGTTCATGCCGGCGGCCAACTGTGCCACGGTCTCGGCGACCACGAAGTCCTCCCCGAACCGTTTGAACGCCTCCACCGGTCCCGGCGCGCCCCGGCCCCGGACGCGCTGGGCCAGCAGCTTTCGGTCCCTGCCGGTGAGATCCGGGTTCTGCTCCGAACCGGAGAGGGCGAACTCCTTTTCGATGATCCGCTGGGTGCACACGAACCAGCTGTAGTCATAACCGGTCCCCCGCAGATGGCGCAGGGTGCCGAGGGTGTCGAAGCCCGGATAGCACGGTGCCGGCAGCCGCTGCCCCGTCGCATCGAGCCACAGGCTCGAGGGGCCCGGCAGGATCCGGATCCCGTGGTTGTCCCAGATCGGGTCCCAGTTCCGCAGGCCCTCCACGTAGTGCCACATCCGGTCGGGGTTGATCACCCGTGCGCCCGTCCACTCGGCTGTGGAGAGCAGATGCCCGTCCACATAGGCAGGGACGCCCGCCACCATCGTCTCCGGTGGCGTTCCGAGCCGCTTTGGCCAGACCTTCCGCACCAGCTCCGGGTTGCCGCCGATCCCGCCGGAGGTGAGGATCACCGCCTGTGCCTCGAGTTCGAACTGGTCTTCGATGTCGCGGTTCGTGGGCTTGCCCCGCACGGCGTCGTCCGGGGCGAGGATCGCGCCCTGAACGCCGGTCACGGCCTCGCCGCACATCGCGAAGTGGTCGACCCGATGCCGGAAGGCGAGCCGGATGCGCCCGGCGGCCACGTGCTGGCGGACGCGCCGCTCGAACAGCTCGACCACGGCCGGGCCGGTGCCCCAGGTGATGTGGAAGCGCGGCACCGAGTTGCCGTGCCCCTCGGCGCGCCCGTCTCCGCGCTCGGCCCAGCCCACGATCGGGAACATCGTGTGGCCCATCTCGGCCAGCCAGGCGCGCTTCTCACCGTGGGCGAAATCGAGGTACGCCTCGGCCCACTGCCGGGGCCAGTAGTCCTCCGGCCGGTCGAACTGGGCACTGCCGAACCAGTCCTGACGGGCGAGGGCGAAGGAATCCTTGATCCCCATCCGCCGCTGTTCCGGGGTATCGATCATGAACAGCCCACCCAGCGACCAGAACGCCTGCCCGCCGAGGGTCTGTGCGCCCTCCTGATCGACGATCACCACGCTGTGCCCGGCGTCCGCCACCTCCGCCGCGGCCACGAGTCCCGCCAGTCCAGCACCCACCACGATCACATCGGTGTCCATGGCTCCACTGTGTCACGCGGCGCCCAGCGGGTCCGCCGGATCGGATGATGCGGCGCGGGTGCACCGCGGAAAGGGCGATCGGCGGCTCACACGTCCCAGCCCAGGAACCAGGTCGCCAGGTCCAAGCGACCGACCGCGGTCAGGGCCTGCTTGACCTCGTCGGTGACACCCAGGTTGCGGGCCAGTTCAACCGTCCGGAACTCGTGGCGATCGGTGAGCTCGGCGGCCAGGATGCGCAGATCGCGCGGGCCGAACTCTGACGTGCCGGCACGCAGCGCCAGGTGCACCAGTCGCCCCGGCTGGTCGAGCGTGTCAGCAGACCCGCGCGCACAGGGCAGGGTCATCCGGTGGCGGTTCACCACGGCCCAGGCGGGGGCAGGCTTGATATTCACCGGACCGAAGGTCTTGTGCAGCACCACCGGCCACAGGCCGCTGCCCCGCCAGGCCACGACACCGGCCTCACGGGTGCGGGCATAGCCGAGGCTCGCCAGCGCGGCCTCTGCAGCGCGCCTCTCATTGGGTGCGACGAGCATCTCGAGATCCGCCGACGCGTGCGGATCAACGGCCTGGCCGGCCGCCTGAGGCAGGCCGTCCAGCATGATCGGGCGTACGCCGATGTCACGAAGGTGGCTGAAGACCCGCAGCGTCTCCCGTTCGCGGCGTAGTTCCAGCAGGCGCGAACCCGTGTTGTCGACATCGACGAAGCTGGGCGCTGCGGACCAGTTCGCGGAGTCCGGCGCCCACGGCGACGGAAGCGTGGTGACCGGGGCGTCCATCGGTGCGACCATCGACTGAGTGAACATCAGGCACCCTTTCAGGAAAGTGACAAGTTCACACTAGCCGGAAGATTCCTCTTCTCGAAAGCTAATTGCGCCGTTGCCCTAGAAAGTCGGGGCCTGTTTCTCATAACCAGGCGGTCAGGTCCGGCGTTTCTCTGACCAACCTTAGGAAAGGAAGCGGGCCTTCAGGATTAGAGCCTGAGGAAAGCTCAATCTCTGCGAGTGCAAATTTCCCACAGATGCTGAACGTTTTCTATTAAGCCTTCAGTCGGGCGAGAGCTTCGTCGATGTCGGCGCACAGGGTCGCATCACCGAGACGGGAGTCATCACCCACGACGAGCAACCGGTGGCCGGTTTCTGCGAGCCGGTCGGCGACTTGAGGCAACAGCTCCTGCGCGTGACTCACGAGGTGGTTCACCCGGGTCATATCGACGACCACGGCCGGCCGGTCCTGCGCTGCGGTGAGCACCGCCTGCAACGCTGCCTCGATGCCCAGGAACGCGAGGTCGCCCTGCAACTCGACGAGGCGGGCCTCCGGGGAGAGATCGACGATCCGGCGGACCGTCGAGTGGTGCGGGCGGGGCACCCGCGCGAAGTGCAGATCGAAGTCGTGCGACAGCTGTTCACAGATCTCCGTGCCGCGCACGCTGTTGCCGTGCTGGTCCAGCGGCGGCCCGAACGTCCCGATGCCGAGCTGGCCGGCCGCGGCCGCAACGATGCCGCCGCCGACGCCTGACTTGGCGGGCAGGCCGACGCGGATCATCCATTCGCCGGCATCGTCATACATTCCACAGGTGGCCATGACCGAGAGCACGCGCTCGGCGATCGCCTCCGGGATCACGCGCTCCCCCGTCACCGGCTGCACGCCCCGGTTGGCCAGGGTCGCGCCCATCACCGCGAGGTCGGTGGCGGTGACGAGCACCGCGCACTGTCGGACGTAGGTGTCCAGCGCCTCCTCGGGATCGCCCTCGATGACGCCCGCCGAGGTGAGCAGCCAGGCGAGCGCCCGGTTGCGCGCCGCGCCTTCTCCCTCGGCGCGATAGACCTCCTCATCGACGGCCAGCGACCGGCCCGCGAGACGCTCGAAGAAGTCCAGCACTCTTCGGAATCGGTCGCCGTCGACACACCAACACGTCGCGATCGCGCCGATGTTCACCAGCGGGTTGGCGGGCCGCCCGGGCTCCCCGTCGAGGGAGATTTCGTTGAACGCCTCCCCCGACGGCTCGACGTTGATCTTGCGGTCGACCCACTGGGTCCCGCGGTCGCTCAGCGCCAGCGCATAGGTGAAGGCCTTGGCGATCGACTGGATGGCGAAGGGTTGATCGGCGTCCCCCGCCGCATAGACGTGGCCGTCCACGGTGCAGATCGCGGCGCCGCAGCCCGCCGACTCCCCCGGGCCGATCTCGTTGGACTCGCCATCGGCGAGCTTCCGGGCTTTTTCGACCACGCGATTCAGGTGGTTGACGATTGGTTTCCGTGCCGCTGTCAGCTCAGGCGTGGCCATGGCGCCACCTTGCCATATCGACTTGGCGTCAGGATCAGGATCCTGTTGGCCTCCCGGCTGGGCCCGGGAAGTATCGTTGCTGCGTCAACTATCTGCTGCGACGCATCAGGAGGATCGCGTTATGAAGATCGGTATTGTCCTCAGCTCCATCCGTGACCGACGCCTCGGTGAGGGTGTGGCCGCGTGGGTGAAAGACCTCGCCGACCAGCGCGGCGATGCCGACTATGAGCTGCTCGATCTGAAATCGTTCGACGTGCCGCTGCTGGTGTCCGGCACGCACCCGATGCGCGCCAACAAGACCTATGACTCCGCCGAGGTCACCGCGTGGAGCCAGGCGATCGATGGCTGCGACGCCTACGTGTTCGTGACCCCGGAATATAACCACAGCGTCCCGGGTGCGCTGAAGAACGCCGTCGACGTGCTCGGCCCCGAATGGGTCGGCAAGGCGATCGGCTTTGTCGGCTACGGCTCCGCCGGAGGCGTACGCGCGGTCGAGCACTGGCGCCAGATCGCGGCCAACCTGCAGATGGTCGACGTGCGCCAGCAGCTGGAGCTCTCGCTGTTCACCGAATTCGGTGCGGACGGGTTCACCCCGAACGAACGCCGGGCCGAGGAGCTGGGTGTGCTGCTGGACCAGGTCACCGACCTGGCGAACAAGCTGGCCTGAGCCCGTGTGATCTCGCCCACGGGTAGTGCCTTCGCGAATGGATTCATTCCAATTACTGATGCCTGGGCGCTTACGATGGCTGGGTCCAGGCGCCGACCGATCGGAAGGATCGACATGACCAAGCTCCATCGGA
>JAUNRO010000162.1:0-1654 GCA_030544185.1 Propionibacteriaceae bacterium
ATGCCGGTGATGAACGGACTCGACGCGACGCGTGAGCTCCTCGACGACGACGGCGCGAGTCTGCGCGTGATCGTGCTGACGATGTTCGACTCGGACCACTACGTCTACGAGGCGTTGCGTGCCGGCGCCTCCGGGTTCCTGCTGAAGAACGCCCCGCCCGCGTCGCTGCTCCACGCGATCCGGGTCGCGCACGACGGCGACGCGCTGCTCGCCCCCGAAGTCACCCGCCGGCTGATCGGCCGCCTCGCACCAAGCCCCCGCACCAACGATCCGCGAATCGCGCGCCTGACCGCCCGCGAGCAGGAAGCGCTCGCACTGATCGGGAAGGGCCTGTCGAACGACGAGATCGCCGGCAGTCTCTTCGTCACCGCGACCACGGTGCGCACCTACGTCAGCCGGATCCTCACCAAGACCGGCGCCCGGGACCGCGCGCAACTCGTCGTCATCGCCTATGAGTGCGGACTCGTCTCTCCCACCCTCGATTGACGGGCGCCGCGGACAGACTGTCAACACCTGCAGACTGACTGCAGCGCCCGGGCACGGTGTGCTGGATGCATGATCGAGATTCGCTCCCTCACCAAGAAGCGTGGCTCCCGCTCCGTCGTCGACGACGTCTCCTTCGACGCCGCCGCGGGCCGAATCACCGGCTTCCTCGGCCCCAACGGCGCGGGCAAGTCCTCGACCATGCGGATCCTGCTGGGTCTCGACCGCGCCACCTCCGGCACGGCGCTCATCGACGGCCGGGCCTACCGCGACATCGACCGTCCGCTGTGGACGGTCGGATCGATGCTCGACGGGCCAGGTGCCGCGAAGGGCAGGACCGCGCGGGCGCATCTGACCTGGGTCGCCCAGTCGAACGGGATTCCGAAGCGGCGCATCGATGAGGTGCTCGAACTGACCGGGCTCACCGACGCCGCCCGATCACGGATCCGGAGCTTCTCCCTCGGCATGGGCCAGCGACTCGGTATCGCCACCGCCCTGCTCGGCGACCCGCGGGTGCTCCTGCTCGACGAGCCGACCAACGGCCTCGACCCCGACGGCATCCGTTGGACCCGCCGGTTCCTCCGCGCGCTCGCCGATGACGGCAAGACGGTCCTGGTCGCCAGTCATCTAATGCACGAGATGGAGGGCATCGCCGACGACATCGTCGTCATCGCCCGCGGCAGGATCCTCGCTTCCGGCACCGCCCGTGAGGTGCAGGGCAGCCACGCATCGCTCGAGGACGCGTTCTTCGATCTCACCGACGGGCAGGGGGAATACAGCTCCGGCACGCCCGGGCCCGGTGATGCGCGATGACCGCCGTCGCCCTGGCGCGATCAGAGGCCACCAAGCTCTTCACCGCCCCGTCCACCTGGATCATCGCAGCCGTGACCATCTTGGGCACCTGGCCGCAGGCATGGGTCAACGCGTCGGCCTACTCGCTGTCGAGCGACGACCCCCGGCTTTCGGCGAACCTGTACCGCCGCAGTTCTACGGCTTCTCCATGGCCGGCTTCGGATACACCTTCATCGTCGTCCTCGGCGCTCTGTGGGCAGCGAGCGAGTATGGCGGCTCCCGGGAGATCGCGACCACTCTGACCGCGACCCCGCGCCGAGGCCGGGTCTTCGCCGTGAAAGCGGCCTGGCTCGCCACCACCGGCGCCGCGATCGCGTTC
>JAUNRO010000162.1:1664-7151 GCA_030544185.1 Propionibacteriaceae bacterium
GAGCATGGGCGTGGCGATCATGATCACTCACGCCGCCGCGGGCGACGGCATCCACCCGATGCTGCTCACCGGCCGCATCTGGGAACTGATCGGCGGACTCGTCGCCTCCTGGACGCTCACCGCGCTCATCGCCTTCGCGCTCGGCACCCTCGCCAGGACCGCGATCATCCCGCTGATCGCGCTGATGCCCCTCGTCGTCGGGCTCGGCTCCTTCCTCGCCGGCATCTGGGCACCCGCGAAGTACCTCCCCATCGTCGCGGGTGACGCCCTCTACGCCCCGCCCGGCGGGGCCGACACCCTTGAACCCCTGACGGGCGGGCTCGTGCAGCTGGCCTGGGCGGCGGCGCTCCTGACCGTCGCGGGCATCGCCTTCGTCCGCCGAGACGTCTGAGGAGCCCTCGATGATCCCTCTTCTGCGCAGCGAGTTCACCAAGGCGCGCACGCTGCCGAGCATCCTCATCACCGCCCTCGCAGCCGTCATCGTCCCACCGGCGCTGGCTTTCGTCACCGGGCTGAACTACCAGCCCACCGATAGGCGCTGGGACCATTTCCCGATCGAATCGCACGGCTTCGAGGTCGCCGGCTTTGGCCAGCCTTTGGTGATCCTCCTCGCCGCCCTGATCGTCGGCACCGAGTTCGCCGACCACCAGCTCCGCACCTCCGTCGCCGCGGTGCCGCGCCGCGGGCGGCTGCTGTTCGCCAAGCTGGCGATCGTCACCGGTTCTGCCACGATCATCGGGTCGGTCGCGACCGGCGCGGCCGTGCTCCTCAAGCATGCAGCCCTCGGCGAGCACGGCCTGGCGGTCTCGGAGGTCACCGCGGGCATGGCCTGGAACCTCGTCGGCGTGACTGTCAACTACGTGCTCATCGCGTTGATCGCCGCGGGCCTCACGATCCTCGCGCGCAGCTTCATCGTCACGCTCATCGTGCTCGTGCCGATGGTGCTCGGACTGACAATCGGTCTCGTCCCCGCGATCCCGCTCTTGAAATACCTCCCGGATATCGCTGGAGTCCAGCTCCTCACCGGATATCCGGGCATGGGGCTCCTCGACCCGGTACCCGGCGGGGCCGTTATGGCCGCCTGGGCGGCGGGCCTGACGGTCGCGGCCGCGGCCACGTTTCATCGAAGGGATGTGAACGGATGAGGATGAGGCGCGAGCTGCGGCGGGGCTCAGATCCGGCCATGTCGTTGGGAAGTGTGATACTCAACTGTCGCGTGGTCCGCATGATCGACCCTCCAATCAGCGGTCTCGCCTCGTCTCATATCGGCGGTGCTGAGGACGGTATTGGACTCGTTCGTCAGCCAGGATGGCCCTGCGCTTCGGATCGAATCCCAAAGTCGGCTCGAGTCAATGTCGGTCGAGGTGTTATTCGAGCAATCGGGTGATCACTGCGGCCATCTCGGGACGCAGTTGTTCCAAGGATGCGGGTCCCTCCTCGACTGCGTGACTCAGCACGCCGTCGGTCAGGATCGCGAGCCATGTCGCGATCCGGTCGGGAGCGAGATCGTTGCGTACTGTCCCTTGGCGCTGACCGTTGGCGGCCACTTCGATCAGGACATCGCGGACAAGCGTTCTCTCGGCCTGCAACACTGCAGCCACGCCGGAGTGTTGCGGCACGCCACCGAGCACCGCGACGAAACTGGCGAGGTCTTCATCAGCGGCTTCGTCCAACACGTGGTCACGCCACTGCTCGACAGCCGCCGCCGCGTCCTGAACTGCCGTGCGGCGAATGCGCTCGAACACCTCCTGGGTGCGTTCGAAGGCCCCTTCGAGAACGGCCACCAACACCTCGGCTTTGGTCGGGAAGTAGTGGATGAACGTGCCCGAGGAAACGCCGGCGGCTGTGCAGATCTGGGCCGTGGTTGTGCGCTCGTAGCCTTGCCGCGCCATGCAGCTGAAGGCGGCGCGAACGATGGCATCACGGCGATCAGCGCGATTCTCAGCGGTCACGACCTCACCATCTCCTCCACCTTGTGAGCTCACCCGCATCTTAGAGTATGTACTCTAGAGGATGCACTCTAGAGCGGCTACTCTAGTCGCATGATCAGCCGATTCAAACGAGCCGCGCAGCGACCTCACGCATCGAGCGATGGCTCTCCTGATGCGTGGTCGCTGAGCCGTTGGCGATTGCTGGTGTCACTGCTCCTGGGCGGAATCGTGATCATGTTCGTCTACAGAGGTCCACCCGTTGACCACATCGCAGGGATCGATCTGCGATTTGGATTGTCCGGGCCGCTCGCCGGTGATCCCTGGAAATGGCTCGGTGCGGCCTTGTTGTTGGTGGTCGTGCTGGGCGCCGAACGGCTCGGGCTCGCGTCCCTGCTGATCCGACAGCCGAGCGGACGTGACCTGGAGTGGGTGCTGTATGCCTTCGGAGCCTTTATGGCGTGGTCCTGGATAGTCGGGATCCTCGCCCCTCAAGAAGACAACGAAGGAATCGCAACGCTCACGCGGCTTGGGGTGGCCGGAGTCCTCGCGCTCATCGTGACAGCGGCGATCACCGAGGAGGTCGTCTATCGGGGCTTTCTTGCCGAGCGCCTTGGGGCCCTGTTCGGTCGGCGATGGTGGGCCCGCTGGGTCGGTGCCGCGTTGAGCCTCAGCATCTTCGTGGTGCCACACCTCGTCTTCTTCGGCCCGTCCTGGCTGCTGCACCAACTTCCGGGAGCTATCGCCATTGCGGCCATCGCGCTCCTGCGCCGCAACCTCATCGCAGCGATGCTGCTCCATCTGCTGATGAACCTGCCGATCCTGATCCCCACTGTCTCCGCCAGCACGAGCGCGTGAGGCGTACTCCCCCCGGGGAGCCATCCGGGGCAGGCCGGGACGAGGAGGGGGCAACCCAAAGAGTGCCCTCATAATTCAGGGGATTCTGTGGCGGATGCAAGGATTGTCACAGAATGGTCACGAACACTAGTCGCAGTGGCTCCCGCCCCCAAGGAACCCCGGCAGCGGTCTGCACCCGCTGAGCAGAGGGCGATGGTCGGTGGTGACAACGTTCCCGCCGGTCAACGCACCTGAGGGAAGGCGGCCCAAGTCCCCCTGGGCCGCCTTCCCTCAGACGCTCTACGCCTGCCCAAATCGGCTCAGAAATGCCCATAATCCCGCGGAATTCGGCGTGTCGTTCGTCCGCGCACGATTGACCTCCTACTCTGACGGTTAAGGGAAGGCCCCTAGAGCAAAGGAAAACAATGACCAAGAAGGAACTCTTGGAAGCCATGGCCGGAGCGGCCGGGATCAGCCAGGCCGAAGCGGACAAGGCCTTGGGGGCCCTCGTGTCGGCCATCACTGACACGGTTGCCGGTGGAGATCGCGTCGCGATCCCGGGCCTCGGGACTTTCGAAAAGCGCGAGCGGTCCGCTCGCACCGGACGCAATCCGCAGACCGGCGACGAGATTCAGATCGCCGCCACCTCGGTGCCCGGCTTCAAGCCCGCGTCGCAGTTCAAGTCCACTGTCGCGGGGAAGTGACCGTGTCCTAGAGCTTTGAAACAACAAGGCCCGTCCCGGTCAGGGGCGGGCCTTGCTGCTGTTTGCAAACGTGCACACCCCCGGGCCGCGGGGCGGCAAGACCTCAGATCATCCGGCGCGCACGATCACGTCGAGCACGCAAGCATTACGAAGCAGTAACCGACGGCCCCGCGAGTGACGTTCACGCCGATCCAGGGGGGGGGCGCTGGGGCGTACATTGCTAGTGGTTCGCAGCACCGCAGGCCGGAGATCCCGTTCTTCGGCCCGATTCTGTTCCGGCAGACGATCCTGGCCTACCTCGCGGTGCTGTCCGTTGTCGTCGTCTGGTTCCTGCTCTATCGGACCAAGTGGGGCCTGCGGGTGCGCGCGGTCGGCGAGCACCCCGAGGCGGCCGACACCGTCGGCATCCGGGTCCGCGGGGTGCGCTGGTCGGCGGTCCTCGTGGGCGGGCTCTTCGCAGGCCTGGGCGGGGCGTTCTTCACCATCGGCTCGACCGGGGCGTTCGTGAAGGACCTCACCGTCGGCAACGGCTTCATCGCGCTCGCGGCGTTGATCATGGGGCGCTGGCACCCGGTCTGGGCCGCGGTCATGGCTTTGTTCTTCGGCTTCGTCACCCAGATGGCCTCCCAGCTGCAGACCCTGTCGACCCCGGTGCCCAGCCAGTTCCTGCTCGTGCTTCCCTATGTGGCAACGATCATCGCCGTCGCCGGCCTCGTCGGGCGCGTGCGTGCCCCGGCCGCCGACGGCAAGCCCTATGACAAGTGAGGCGCTGATGAAGTTCGACTTCAGCGAGTTCGCCCCCGAGATCGACTGGGACCGGTTGCTCGCGTTGGCGCTCGAGATCGCCGGCCGGGCGTACGCCCCGTATTCGGCCTATCGCGTCGGCGCTGCGGCGATGGTCGACGACGGCCGCTTCGTCGTCGGCTGCAACGTCGAGAACGCCAGCTATGGGGTCGGGCTGTGTGCCGAGTGTGGACTGGTCTCGGCCCTGCATGCCAGCGGGGGAGGGCGACTCGTCGCGTTCGTCTGCGTCAACGGCGTCGGTGAGGTGATCATGCCGTGCGGGCGCTGCCGGCAGCTGCTGTGGGAGCACGGCGGGCCGGACCTGCTGCTGCGTACGCCCCAGGGCGTACTCCCCATGACCGAGGTGCTGCCTCAGGCGTTCGGCGGGGCCGACCTGGATCGCCTGCGGGAGTCCTGAACGGCGCGACGTGGGGGCGGTCCGCGGCTGCTCAGCGCACGGCCAGGCGGAGCCGCCAGGCCTCCGGGCCCCGCTCAAGGTAGCTGATCTCGATCGTGTCGCCGGCGTGCTCCCGGATCTGGTCGAGCAGTGGCACGGGATCGTGCGGGGCGACGAGGATCATCGCGCCGCCTCGGGGGACCGACGCGAGCGCACCGAAGATCGCACCATGGCGGATCGCATGCGGAATCATCCGGGCATCCAGCTCCGGCTCGCCATGGTCGTGGCCGCACGCGCAGCCGGCGTGGGTCTCGGTGAGGGGAATGCGATCGGTCATGGTGGTCCTTCCCTGGGTTCGAGTGTGGGGGTTGTTCCAACGGATCTATTAAATAATAGTTTGGGTGTGTAAAATGGTTGCGTCAAGTGCGCACCGGAGCAGGGAGGTGGGATCAGTGGCAGTCGAGAGGGTGGTGATCGGCGTGGCGTCGACAGATGGTGACGACACGCGGCGCCGGGTGCTGGCGACCATCCGCGCGGCCGCTGCGCCGGTCTCGGTGGAAGACCTGGCGCACGAACTGAACCTGCACCCCAACACCGTGCGGTTCCACGCCAGGGCGCTGGAACTAGACGGGCTGGTGGCGCAGGACCGGGTGCGCACCGGGGGCAAGGGCCGCCCGCGCGCGGTCTTCTCGCCCACGGTGCTCGGGGCGCGCAGCGGCGCGCGAAATTTCGAGCTGTTGTCCACGGTCCTCCTTGAGCATGTGGTCACCCAGTCGCCGGATCCCGTCGCCGCGGCCACGGCCGCCGGGAGGTCCTGGGCAGCGGCGCTGGATTCCGG